>CAZKZT010000088.1:0-11883 GCA_964557265.1 uncultured Hyphomicrobium sp. | reverse complement strand
ATAATTTTTTCAGCATGTTAATGGTTGTTCATTCTGAATGAACATTCATCAGAATGTGGCTGATCTTGGGCCGCCGATGGAGCCCGCCAAGTCCGCGAAGAGCGCTAAAGGATCTTCTTGCGCCACGTGTTGATCCGATCCTGTCGGCTCTGATCCTGCTCAGCGTGTAGGCGCTGCTGAAAACCCGCTCCATATCCTCCTGCAAGGCACGCCTGCCGGCTGCGCCGATTGCCAGCACGACGATTGGCAACAATAGTAGCCGCGAAACAGGACGCACGAAGAAGCAGCAACCACCAGGAGTGAAACTATGAAGGATCTCACCAAGGTCAGCGACATGATCAGCGCGGGCGGCCAGCCGAGCGAGGCGGATATCGCCGCGTTGAAGGCGGCGGGCTATCGCAAGATCATCAACCTGCGCCGACCGGGCGAGCAGAACCAGCCACTCGATCCGCAGGCGTGGGGCGATGTCGTCACCGCCGCCGGTCTCGACTATGCCCATATCCCCGTCGATCCGACGAACCTTCATCCGTCATCGGCTGCGGCCGTGACGCAGGCCGTCGAGGAAGCGGACGGGCCGGTCTACATCCATTGCGCGGCGGGTGGCCGCGCGGTTACGCACGCGCTCCTCGCCGATGGCAAGGGCAAGTCGGCCGACGCCGTATTCCAGAAGGCCGAGGAAGTCGGCGCCCCGATTACCGCGGAAGGCTTCAAGGCCTTCGTTGTCAAAGTTGCGGGCGACGGGAAATAGCGCCCGATCGGCGAGGCGACGGTCACCGTCTGGGACTCACGCACGATCGTCGACGTGCGGTCGTGCGCTTCA
This sequence comes from uncultured Hyphomicrobium sp., assembly GCA_964557265.1. Classification (GTDB taxonomy): domain Bacteria; phylum Pseudomonadota; class Alphaproteobacteria; order Rhizobiales; family Hyphomicrobiaceae. The sequence continues at coordinate 11,063 of CAZKZT010000088.1, read as the reverse complement.
GTCGAGGCCGAGCGTGAGCTGCGCCGATGATGAGGCAGGTCCACGCTCGAAGCTCGACAGCGTCACGCCGACGAGCCGTATGCCTTTCGATAAGGGATAAACCGTGCGCACGAGCTGCACGCTTGCGGCGCGCAACTCATCCTGAGATCGAAGCGCGCTTTCGTGCGTGCGGCTGCGCGTTGCCTGCTGGAAGTCGGCGTATTTGATCTTCACCGTCACGGTGCGCCCGAACGACTGCGCCTTCTCGCACCACGCCCACACGTCGTCCGCCATCGCCTGCACGGCATCTTCTATTGCGGCGGGATCGGTCAAATCCTTCGAGAACGTCGTCTCGGAGCCGGAAGATTTACGTGGGCGGTCTGGGACCACGGCGCGGTGGTCCTCGCCGCGCGCGAGCCCATAGTACCAGGGGCCGGATTTTCCGAAGTGCTGCTGCAGGAAGGCGAGCGGCTGGCGGCCGAGATCGGCGCCGGTGAAGATGCCGAGCTGGTTCATACGCTCGGCGGTCTTCGGCCCGACGCCATGAAATTTTCCGACCGCGAGATCGGCGACGAAGTCCGCGCCGCTGCCCGGTGGAATGACGAACTGGCCGTTCGGTTTGCGATGGTCGGAGGCCAGTTTGGCGAGGAATTTATTGTATGAGATGCCTGCAGAGGCGGTGAGAGCCGTGTCGGCGAGGATGCGCGCGCGAATCTCGGATGCGGTTGCCGACGCGGTGGGAATGCCGCGCAAGTTCTCGGTCACGTCGAGGTACGCTTCGTCCAGCGACAGCGGCTCGATCAGCGGGGTGTAGTCGGCGAAGATGGCGCGGATCTGCTGTGAGACCGCGCGGTAGACTTCAAAGCGCGGCTTCACGAACACCAGTTCGGGGCATTTGCGCAACGCCGTGCTCGACGGCATCGCCGAGCGTACGCCGAACGTGCGCGCTTCATAGCTGGCAGCGGCCACGACGCCGCGCTCGGCTGCGTAGCCCACGGCAACGGGGCGGCCACGCAACGCGGGATCGTCACGCTGCTCGACGGACGCGTAGAAGGCGTCCATGTCCACGTGAATGATCTTGCGGACGGGCTGCTCGCTCATGGTGGCGACATGACTAGCATGCGCAGAACGTAGAGTGAACTCGCTCGCGCGCCTGTGCACCGCTTCCTGTGCCAGCGGCGGCAGGACAACGTGCGCCTTGAAGCGCAAGCTGGGATGAGCGAGCGTCGGACAACTGGCCCGCCGGTTCGTGGCGGGCGCTCCGCAGCGGGGAGCGCAACGTGACCATTCTCATTGTCGGTGCGGGACACGCCGGAGGCGTGTTGGCCGCTCATCTGCGCCAGCTCGGCAATGACGAGCCGATCACGATTATCGGCGATGAGCTCTATTCCCCCTACCAGCGTCCGCCGCTGTCGAAGGCGTGGTTGAAAAGCGATGTCGCGTTCTCTGCCGTCGGTCTGCGGCCACAGACGTACTACGATCAGCGCAGTATCGAGGTGCGGACGGGGATCAGGGTGACGTCGCTCGATCGCGACGCACGCACGGTGACGTTGGACTCGGGTGAGCAGCTCTCCTATCGCATCCTCGTGCTCGCGACGGGCGCGCGGGCGCGTCCGATCGGGCTCGCGGAGGAGGCGCTTCCCAATGTCCACGTGCTCCGCTCGATCGCGGACGCCGACGCGATCAAGGCCGGGTTGCGAAGGAGAGAGCGCCTTGTCGTCATTGGCGGCGGTTACATCGGTCTCGAAGTGGCAGCGTCGGCGCGCGCGCATGACATGGACGTTCTGGTCGTCGAGCGTGAGGCGCGGCTGATGGCGCGCGTCGCTTCACCCGTTGTCTCCGAATTTGTGCAGGACTACCACCAGCGTCAGGGAGTCGTGTTCCGGCCAGGGGCGTCCGTCGCCGGGCTCGAAGCGCGCGACGGCCGCGTTCGTGGCGTGCGCCTGGCAGACGGTCATGTCGAGCCGGCAGATATGGTGCTGGTGGGCATCGGTGCGATGCCGAACGTCGAGCTGGCGCAGGCCGCGGGCCTGACGTGCAACAACGGCATCGCCGTTGACCTTGAAGCACGCACGAGCGATTCCGCCATCTTCGCCATTGGGGACTGCACCGAGCGACCGTTGCCGCACTACGCCTGCCGTGCGCGGCTGGAGAGCGTGGCGAGTGCACTCGAGCAGGCGAAGCAGGCGGCAGCATCCATCTGTGGCACCAAGCCGCCGCCGCCGGAGGTGCCATGGTTCTGGTCGGATCAGTACGATCTGAAGTTCCAGATCGCGGGGCTTGCGATCGGTGCCACGCGCACCGAGGTGCGCGGCGATCTCGCGCAAGGCAAATTCGCGGTCGCGCATCTCGCTGCCGATGGCGGGCTGGTTGCGATCGAGGCGATCAATTTTCCGGCCGAGTACATGGCCGGTCGTGCGGCGATCGCAAAGCGGATCCCGGCGGGCTGATTGCACGGAGCGATCGGCATCAGAGGAACGACGCCGGGCCGGCGTTGGCGCGCGCACGGGCGAGCGTCCACAGCTTCGCGGGATCGAGCGCCACGGGACGCCTGTATTCCGCCTCCGCCGCCGCGACATCCGGCAAGCCGCGCTCGATCAGGTCGTCGAGGCGCTCCGTCATCAGGTCGCTGTGCAGCGCGCGCCAGAAAGCCACGCTCTCTTCACGATAGGAACGGACGAGCTTTTCGAGCAGGCGCCGCTCGTCGAAGGTGCGCGGATTGAAGAGTTGGAAAGCAATCAGCAACTTGTCATCGAGCGTCGGACGATGGGTGTGCCAGGTCGCGCGTCCTTCGCGGAACAGCGACGATCGCATGGTCGTGAAATTGTTGCCGGTGAAGATGATCGGCATCCCGCTGTCGTCGTAGTTGCGCGGCTCGCGCGTGTCGGCGAGCTGCTGGAGCTGATGCGTCATGAGCAGGCTGTTGATGGTCCGTCCGGTCTGATCGTCGGCAGCTGATATGGACAGATCGAAGTCATCGGCGACGATCGCGAGGCGGACTTTGCGCAGTCGCGATGTCTCGGCGGCGAAGGCCATGAAGTCCCGCAGGATGGTGGTGGCGCCGCCTTCGTGTTCGCTCGCGAGGATCGACGCGGGCAGCAGCGCAACTGCGAACCCGTAACGTAACGAGGCGTCTGTCGCCGACACCGTTTTGCCGGTGCCGCGTGCCCCTTGCACAACGAGATAGCGCTCGGTGTGCCTCTTGAGCGATGGCAGCACCTGCTTGAACAGATGGCGCCGGATCGCGCGCTCGAGTTCATCGAAGATGATGCCGTCAGGGCAGAGGTATTGCCCCGGCATCCGGAGGAAGCTGGCGAATGGCGAAGCTGCGGGCTGCTGGGACGGTGGCAGGCTCTGCGCGAGACTGGTGATGCCGGACATGAGTCAGTCCTCCCGTGGCGTGACAGAAGCGGACGCGAAGTCGGCGGTCATTGGCTGGTCTTCCTGTCGGATGAATGCCCGATGGGCGGGTTGCCGGCATCGGTTGGCGGATCGCGCCCAGTCACACTCCAGGCCGCCAGATTCGACATCGGGCGACAAGATTCAATCATAGGTTGATCAACAGCCGGTGTGGCGATTGCCGCGGAATTACACGCGAGGCGTGTATGTGGGCAACGCTGTCCGGCCAGAGCCGCAGGCGTTGGTGATGTCGACTGTGACATTAATCGCGCAATTATACATTGATCGAGAGAACGCGTAGACCGTGCAATATCGAATCAGCACTCTACTTAAGCGTGTGTGCCTGGGGGCGGGCTGAAGCCCTTTTCTCGATCAGATGAGAGATCAGAATGAAAAAATTGCTATTTGTGGTTGCGATCTGCGCTATCTCGACGCCTTCATTCGCCCAGATGGCGTCGCGCGGTGGCATTGTGAACTCTGCGCGTGTCGAGCAGGCGGCTGGCGCTTTTGCCTTCTCGCAGATCGGGCAGGGCGAGCGGGTGACGCTCGAGTCGCCGCGCAACGATCCGCTCATCCGCGTCGATAGCGGCGCCTTCGTGATGCCGTACATCAACGACTCGTTCAACGCATCGGGTCGCGGCGCCGAAGTGCGCACCTACGATCCGGTCGGCTCCTACATCGAGGGCGACGTGAGCGTTCGCATTCGCAGCACCTACGATCCTGGCTGAAGACACGTTGAAATGGCGGAGCCTTGTGCTCCGCCATTTCATCCATCGCGATCGGACGCAGCGCTACGCGCCTGAGATCGCCGAGTGAGTTCTTCCAAACGCGATTCTTGTCGGGTGGCCGTCAGCGCGGTTGCCACCGGAAGACCTTTGCCTGTGACGCAGCCGTACGAGGAACCCGATGCGATTAGCAGCAGCCAGCGTCGTCATTCTCTCTATTTTCTTCACCGGCGCGCGCGCCGACACGCTCGCCATCGATCAAAGCGCCTGGCTCAACTACGCGATCGTCGTGAATACGGTTGGCAAGGCCTCCGATCTCCAACTGAGCCAGCGCGGCCATATCAACGGTATTGCATCGGTACAGATGTCGGGCCTCGACGACGCGGCTCTCTCGACGCATCAGCGCGGCCGGCGCAACACGATGGTCGCCCACCAATCGGGTTGGATCACGGTGCTGCGGTCCGCGCAGGAAGGGCCGTACGGGCCCGGCGGCTATACCAATTTGCCGAACAGTTATTCAGCCCGTCAAACCGACGAAGGCTACCTTTCCTATTTCATGACCGGCGGCTTCAGCCTCGTCACGCTCACTGATCAGAATCACACCTGGTTCAGCCGTTTCGGCCGTGCGCGCTGAACGAAAGCGTCGCCGCGTCTGACCGGAAACGAGATCGAACGCAGGCAAACAAGCAGCAAGGCAACTGGCCCGCAAAGGCCCGAGCAAGTCCAGGGGGACCGCGACACATGAGCAGACGAGCAAACAAATGGGCGCCCCTCGCCTTCTTCTGTGGCGCCATGCTCGGTGCGTTTGTCAGTGCGTTGGCGGCGATTACGAGCGCGCGGGCGGATGAGCCGCTGCGAACGGCGCCGCGGAGTCTCAAGGATGCCGCTGACGTCGTGCGCGGCGACGCCGAGAAAATATGCGGTGCTTTCGGTCCTTCCTACCGGGCCGTTGGGGCCTCCGGCATCTGCGTTCTCTACGGTGGCAGTGTTCTCGTTCATGCGGCGAAAGAATTCACGGATCGCGACGTCGTCATGATTGGCCAGCGAATCCCGACGCTCTTCAGCGACGGCGCTGGCGTGCCGATGGTCTACTATCACGCCGGCGACGTCAGCAAGCAGACGCGGTATCCCGCCATCGGCACGATTGCGTCGGCGCATATGATGGTGCGCGGTGAAAGCGATCTCGGCTTGCTACGCGGGTTCATTCGCATCACAGCGGACGCGCGGACGCACTATTCTTACGAGGACGGCGGCGTCTCCTACGACCTGCGCAAGTTCGAAGACTCCTACTATCTCGGCGCTCTGGAGGAAGCGTGGCTCCAGTGGAACGGCCTCAAGGTCGGCATCCAGCCGTCGTTGTTCGGATTCAATCGGCTGCCGAGTGTTGTGACTCCGGGATACACGTCGATCGTCACCACGCTTGCGGCTACTTATACGCACCGCATCGACCGCAACATGTCGATCAGCATCGGCGCGGAGGACGCCGGGCGGCGCCACATGGGCGAGGGCATCCTCTCGCATCCCACGCGATCGAGCACGCCCGATTTCGTTGCGATGGTGCGCCTGGCGACCCCATCGACGCTGTTCCATTTCTCTGGCGCGATCCATCATGCCGACGATGGCATCATGAAGGAGTTCACGGGCGCATCGGAGAAGAGAGTCCAGGGTTGGGCGTGGTCAGCGGGACTGCAATCGCGGATCAAGTGGGAGGATTGGTTTGGAGCGACTGCGAAGGGGCAGTTCGGGCGTCTTGGTCTGACGGTCGCGAACGCGAACGGCGCGCTTGGCTATCTCGGCATCCCGATGTTCGCGCCGGACTACATTGTCGGCGGTGACGGCAAGATCAATCGTTCAAGCGGTTGGTCGGCGCTCGGCTCATACGAGCACATGCTGGCACCGCGGGCGAAGCTCAATCTCAATGCTTCGTACTTCGATCTGACGATGCAGTCGTCACCCGAGCATATCATCCCGGATCTCGATCCGAACGTGGCGCCGCTGCCGGGGCTCGAGTTCGACGTCGATGTGCGCGGTGCCGTGTTGCAAGCCGGCCTGGAGTTCATGCCGATGGAGAATCTGGTGATCGGCGTCGAAGGCGGCTACACGCTGACGGAAGCGAAAGGGCGCTACGTCGGTATTCAAGGAGACAAGGCCAGCGTGGGTTTTCCTCACGTCGGGGTCTATCTGCGCAAGTCGTTCTGATCGGCTTGGCGTAGGGCGAAAGCGGCCGCGGCCCGGGGGGTGTCGCGGTCCGGCTCCCCCTCTCTGCGCGGGCGGAGAGGGGGAGCGGTCTTTTGGATTGGCGATCCGGGATCAGGCGTTCGGACCGCGCTCCATGGAGACGGGCTGCCAGCGCTTGAGGCCGCTCGCGGGCAGCACCGTGGGATTGACGCACGACATCGGCCATTTGCCCGAGAGCACGAGGGCGAGTTCCTGGCCGACACGACGCTTGCGGGCCGGGTCGAAGCGCGCCGAAGCCGAGGCGTTGTGCGGAGACAGAATCACGTTGCTCATCTTCAGCAGCGGATTGTCGGGCTTCGGCGGCTCGATCTCGAACACGTCGAGGCCGGCACCGGCGATCCAACCTTCCTGCAGCGCCTTGATCAGACCGCTCTCGACGACGGTCGGCCCGCGCCCCGTGTTGACGAAGATGGCCGTCTTCTTCATCTGCTTGAAGTGGTGCTCCTTGAGGAAGCCGACCGCTTCAGGCGTGGCGGGCAGGTGCATCGAAACGAAATCCGACTTCGCCAGCACTTCCGAAAGGCTCGCCGGTTCGACGCCGTGTGCCGAGATCGCCAGCTCATCGAGGAACGGATCGTGCGCCATCAGATGCAGGCCGAACGCCTTGGCGCGGGCGGCGGTCGCGCGGGCGACGCGGCCGAACGCGATGAAGCCGAGCGTCATGCCTTGCAGGCGCGGCACCTGGAGGACCTGCGGGCGGCCCTCGGCCCAGCGGCCTTCGCGCACCATCTTGTCCTGGTCGAGGGCGCGGCGATGGGCTGCCAGCAGCAGCATCATCGCGTGATCGGCGACCTCTTCGATGAACGTGTCCGGGCAGTTGGTGACGGGGATGCCTTTCGCGGTCGCAGCGGCGACATCGACGTAGTCGACGCCGACGGTGCCGAGCGTGATGACGCGGCACTTGTCGAGTGCGTCGATCATGCGGGGCGTGAATTTCATGGCCTTGGCGTAGACGGCGTCGACGCCCTTGGCGGCGGCGATGAAGCCCTCTTCCGTTGCCGGGCACTCGACGATCTCGGCGTCGAGGCCTTCGAGGGCTTCCATCTCGTAGTCGTAGCCACCGCCTGCGACCGTGAACGACGCGCCTGCGGGCGTGAGAATGCGAAATTTGGGCATACCGTGCTCCCTGTGGCCGCCGCGTGGATGCAGCGGCTGTTGTTGTTCGACGCCGGAACCTGCCATGCGGCCAGCGTCTGAGGCAACCGGCGCCTTGTGAAGGCTGGGCTGCGTCGGGTGACAGTCAGACTGCGCCAGCCTTGCTGACAACGCCCGGGGACGCGTTACTGTGGAACCAAGTAAAGAGGCGCCGCGCTTAAACGGCGCTGCCAAACAGGGAGGATGCGCGATGAAGGGTGTCGTTTTCTCAGGCGATCGCAGAGTCGAGTTCCGCACTTTCGACGATCCGGCGCCGGGTCCGGGCGAGGTGGTGCTCGAGATCAAGGCGTCGGGTATGTGCGGCAGCGATCTCAAATACTACCGCGCCGCGCCGGGTGAAGCGGCCAAGCTGCTCGGGCTCGGTGACACCGGCGAGGTCATTGCCGGGCATGAGCCATGCGGTGTGGTCGTCGCCGTCGGCAAGGGCGTCGGCGAGCGGGAGGCATGGGTCGGCCAGCGGGTGATGGTGCATCATTATCGTGGCTGCGGCGTGTGCCCGCACTGTGCGACAGGGTGGATGCAACTGTGTGATGAGGGCGTCGCCGAAATCTATGGTGCCACCGGCCACGGCGCGCATGCGCCTTACATGAAGGTGCCGGCACGCACGCTGGTGACGCTGCCCGATGCGCTGTCGTTCGCGACGGGGGCGGCAATCGCATGCGGCACCGGTACGGCATGGGGTGCGCTGCAAAGGCTCGGCTTGCGCGGCGACCAGACCATCGCGGTGTTCGGTCAGGGCCCTGTGGGCCTCTCCGCGACGCAGCTCGCGGCGGCGATGGGCTCGCGCGTGATTGCGCTCGACATCAGCGACGAGCGGCTGGCCCGGGCGAAGGCGTTCGGCGCGGATCTGACCATCAACCCGACGAAGACCGACGCTGTCGCCGCGATCAAGCAGGCGACGCGCGGTCTCGGTGCGCATGCGACGCTGGACAGTTCATCCTCACCGGAGGCGCGGCGGCAAGCGGTGCAGAGCGTGCGCACGTGGGGCAGCGCTTGCTTCGTGGGCGAGGGCGGACAAGTCACGCTCGACGTCAGCCCTGACCTGTTGCGCCGGCAGGTCACGCTGATCGGGTCATGGACGTTCTCGACGGTCGGCCAAGCGGAATGCGCAACCTTCGTTGCGGACCGCGGCATCAAGGTCGACGACCTGTTCACGCACCGCTGGGAACTCGAGCAGGCCGACGAAGCCTACAAGCTGTTCGACAAGCAGACGAGCGGCAAGGGTGTCTTCTTGATGTGACGGACGGCCAAGCGCCGGCGGGCGCGTCCGCCTGTGCGCGGCGCCCGTTCCCGAAGGTCAACGGCAGGATTTGACTTGCTGATTTGGTTGGTGGAGCCGATCGGGATCGAACCGACGACCTCTGCAGTGCGATTGCAGCGCTCTCCCAGCTGAGCTACGGCCCCAAACCCGGTCTGGTCGCGGCTGGTTTAGAGACAGCAGCGGGACGTGTCAACACGCTCGCGGTCGCGGCGACCGCGAGCAGGCGTTGTCTTCCCCGGAGTCGGGCGCACGCGGGCGGCGGCGCGTGTGATGCCGGGCGGGCGAACAACGCGCCGGTGCTGAGGCTCACTGTGTGCGGTATCCGGCATATGCTTCGCCGCAAACCGTGCGAAAAGGCCCATTCCAGCGCGGCAAATCGACAGAGAAGTGCGAGAAACACCTTGTTTTATGATGTTTTCGCTTCCTAACCCTGGTTAACATGCGCTATGCGGCTGCCTGCAGGCGAGTCGCGGAACGTGTCACGATGCTTTTGAGTGTGGTCGTGGGGCGACCGGCGGGGCGGCGCAATTGCCATCCCTTCTGCTGTGCCAGCGCCTTCAAGCGATGGGCCGGTGGCAGGCAAGGCGGCAGCGGCCGACCGATAGCGCCAGTGGCGTGCCTTGGCCGGGGCCGGGAGAATCTCCGGCGCGGAAGGGGGCGTGCCGCGCTCGGACGAGCGGACAGCCGGAGGGCCGGCTGGAAGGTGACGGGGGTGCGTCGTGCACCTGTTGAATTGGAAACCTAGGAGGCTACGAAATGGCGAAAGCGGCGAGCAAGACAGCAGCGAAAGCACCGGCGAAGGCAGCGGCCAAAGTGCCGACGGTGACCTTGCGTGATCTCGGGACGGCGCTGGCGGAAGCGCACGAGCTGCCGAAGAAGCAGGGCCTCGAGATGCTCACTCAGACCGTCGAGCTGATCACCAAGCATCTCAAGAAGGGTTCGCGCATCCGTCTCGCCGGCCTCGGCATTCTGCAGGTGCGCAAGCGTCCGGCGCGCATGGGCCGCAATCCGGCGACCGGCGAAGCGATCAAGATCAAGGCGAGCAAGAAGGTCGCGTTCCGCGCCTCCAAGGAGCTCAAGGAAGCGATCTGATCGATTTCGATCCAGATGCGAAAAAAGCCGCGGAGACGCGGCTTTTTTTGTGGGTGTGTGCCGTGCGGAGTAAGGCTGCGCTGCAGGCGGGCTCAGCGGCCCGCGATGCGCACAGGTCGGCGCAGAAACGCCGGCACGTTCTCGTCATGGCCAAACGCGGGAGCATCGCGACGCGGCGCGCCACCCTCGTTCTTGCGCTGCGGTGCATCCTGCCGGTTGCGTGCTTCGGCGGGCGCGCCGCGCTCCTCGCCGCGGGGCCGGCGGCCTTCGCGACCACCCTCGCGCTGGCCACGATCACCACGCTCACCCTGGCTTTGCCGCGGTTGGTCGCGGCGCTGTTCCGACACGGCGCCTTCACGGCTCTCGCGCGGGCGGCGCTGTGGCGCGGCGGTGGCTTCGGCTGCGGCGGGCGCAGGCACATCGGCCTCGCTGCGCGCAGCCTTCGGCTTCTCGCCCTCGCGACGCGGGCGCTGATCACGCTCTGCGCGCTCGGCACGTTCCCCGCCGCGTCCACTGCGGCGTGAACCCGGACGCTCGGACCGGCCACCGCGATCAGCGCTGCCACTGGCGCTGGAGCCGCGCCGGCCGCGGCCGCGCTTCTTCATGCCGTTGGCGAGCGTTTCCTCATCGGGGGCCTCTCCGATCCATTGGGGCTCTTCCTGGATCAGCTTGGTGATCGCGGACATCGCCTTGATGTCGTCGGGCGTCACGATCGTGACCGAATGGCCATGCTTGCCAGCGCGACCGGTGCGGCCGATACGGTGCACGTAGTCGTCGGCCTGCCAGGGAACGTCGTAGTTGAAGACGTGGCTGACATCAGGGATGTCGAGGCCGCGGGCGGCGACGTCGGAGGCCGCGAGGAGCTGGATGCGTCCCTCGCGGAAACCGTCGAGCGTCGCCATGCGGCTCGACTGGTCCAGGTCGCCGTGGATCGCGCCTGCGTTGAAGCCGTGCTTCTGGAGCGACTTCAACAGGATCGCGACGTCGCGCTTGCGATTGCAGAAGATGATCGCGTTGCGGACTTCGAGGTCCCGGATCAGGCCGCGCAGAATTTCGCGCTTCTCGCGATCCTCGAACGAGGGGCAGAACTTGAAGGACTGCGTGATGGTCTTGGCGGTGGTCGCCGGGCGCGCCACCTCGATGCGGACGGGATCGTTCAGGAACTGCGCGACGAGGCGTGTGATCTCGGGCGGCATCGTGGCGGAGAAGAACAG
>CAZKZT010000087.1:0-11894 GCA_964557265.1 uncultured Hyphomicrobium sp. | reverse complement strand
CGACCAGCTCAAGAAGGTCTATGTGCTCCGCCGTATCCTCAACCCGATGGGGTCGATGGACGCGATCGAGTTCCTGATCGACAAGCTGAAGTCGACGAAGACGAACGGCGAATTCTTCCAGAGCATGAATACCTGAGGGCCGCGGAGACGAGGCCATGGCCGCACCCCACCATCCCGACGCGACTCTCGATGCCGGCGAAGTGCGCCGCTTCGGGGCGCTCGCCGACGAGTGGTGGGATGCGAACGGCAAATTCCGCCCGCTGCATAAGCTGGGACCGGCGCGTCTCGCCTTCATCCGCCAGGAAATCGTCCGCCATTTCGTGCGCCCCGCTGGTGGGCTTCGTCCGTTCTCCGGGCTGAGCGTTCTCGACATCGGTTGTGGTGGCGGTCTCGTCAGCGAACCGGTCGCGCGGCTCGGTGCCGCCGTGACGGGGATCGATCCGGCCGAAGAAAACATCGAAGCCGCGCAGCGTCATGCGGTCGCCCAGGGCCTCGAGGTCGACTATCGGTCCTGCCGGGTCGAGGATCTGGTGGCGGAGGGGCGCACCTTCGACTGTGTGCTGTGCCTCGAGGTGATCGAGCACGTCCCCGATGTCGCGGCGTTCGTTGCGGAATGCACCAAGCTCGTGCGCCCCGGCGGGCTGCTCATCCTCTCGACCATCAATCGCACGGTGAAGGCCTACGCGCTCGCGATTGTCGGCGCGGAATACGTGCTGCGCTGGCTGCCGGTCGGCACTCACCAGTGGGAGCGCTTCGTGACCCCGGACGAGATGCGCCGCCACGTGGAGGCTGCCGGTCTCGTCTTCGCGCATCAGGAAGGCATCATCTACAATCCGCTGACCGACGTCTGGTCCCTGTCAGCCGACCTTGACGTCAACTACATGGCGAGCGCCGCGCGTTCCATGTGAGGGGCTGCACCGCAAGGACCACCCCTTGCGCCCTCGCGCGCCCCGACACTAAAGTGCCCGCAAACGCGCCCGGCGCGCCAACTCCAACCATAAGGAACAGTCGATGGCCGGCCCTCTTTCGCACATTCGAGTCCTGGACCTCACGCGCGTGCTCGCCGGTCCGTGGTGCGCGCAGAACCTCGCCGATCTCGGCGCGGACGTGATCAAGGTCGAGCGCCCGAAGAAAGGCGACGATTCCCGCGCGTTTGGGCCGCCCTGGGTCAAGGATGAGAGTGGCAAGGAAACGACCGAGTCCGCCTACTTCATGTGTGCGAACCGCGGCAAGCGGTCGATCACCATCGATGTTTCGAAGCCTGCCGGCCAGGCGATCGTGCGCGAGCTCGCCGAGAAAGCCGACGTGGTGCTCGAGAACTACAAGACCGGCGACCTCGACCGTTACGGACTCGGTTACAAGGATCTGAGCAAGATCAATCCCGCGATTATCTATTGCTCGATTACCGGCTTCGGCCAGACCGGCCCCTATCGTGAGAAGCCCGGCTACGACTTCATGGTCCAGGGCATGGGCGGGTTCATGAGCGTGACCGGGGAGCGGGACAACAAGCCCGGTGGCGGCCCGCAGCGCGCGGGCGTGCCGATCGTCGACATCATGACCGGCATGTACGCGACGATCTCGGTGTGCGCGGCGATTGCCCATCGCGCCGAGACTGGCGTTGGCCAGCACATTGACATGGCTCTGCTCGATACGCAGGTCGCGATCCTCGCCAATCAGGGCGGCAATTTCCTCGCGACGGGCGAGCCTCCGGGCCGCCTCGGCAATACGCATCCGAACATCGTCCCCTATCAGTCGGTGAAGACGAAAGACGGTGCGATCATTCTCGCGTGCGGCAACGACAACCTGTTCAATCGATTGTGCCAGGAAGCGGACGCCAATCACCTGCCGAAAGATCCGCGTTTCGCGACCAACGCCGCCCGCGTCACCAACCGCGACGCGCTCGATGAGGTGCTCGAGCCGATCATGATGAAGCGCACGACCGCGGGGTGGGTCGACGCACTGGAGAAGGCTGGCGTTCCGTGCGGGCCGATCAATAATCTCAAGGAAGTGTTCGAGAACCCGCAGGTGCAGGCGCGCGGCCTCAAGATCGAGATGCAGCACAAGACGGCCGGCAAGGTGCCGTTGATCCGCGGTCCGATGCGTTTCTCCGAGACGCCCGTCGAGCACAAGCTGCCGCCGCCGACCCTCGGCCAGCACACCGACGAAGTGTTGACGATCCTCGGCAAGTCGCCCGAGGAGATCGCGAAACTGAAGTCGGACGGAATCGTCTAGAGCGCAGCACGCCGCGCGATCGGGTGGAGCAGGCAAGGAGCAGCGAACGTGACCGCAGATCTGCCTGACTATCGCCCGTGCGTCGGCATCATGGCCGTCAATCGCGCAGGACTCGTCTGGGTCGGGCGACGGGTGATCGGGCGCGCCGACAAAGCGAATGGCGGGTCGTTCGATCGCTGGTGGCAGATGCCGCAAGGCGGCATCGACAAGGGCGAGGACCCCGAAGCGGCGGCGCTGCGCGAATTGTGCGAGGAGACGGGCATGTGCTCGGTCTCCGTCCTCGGGCGCACGGATGGCTGGCTGACCTACGACCTGCCGAAGGAGCTGCAGCCCGCGCGCTGGGGCGGCAAGTATCGCGGCCAGAAGCAAGTGTGGTTCGCGCTCCGCTTTCACGGTGAAGAAAGCGAGATCAACATCATCCCCGCCGGCGCGCATGCGCAGGAGTTTGACGCGTGGCGCTGGGCGGCGGTCGATGAACTGATTGATCTGATCGTGCCGTTCAAGCGCGATGTCTATGCGCGCGCGCTGGCGGGACTCGCACATCTCGCGCGTCCTGAGTAGGCTCGCGCCACCGCCACGCTACAGCGAAAACTCTTTCGACCATTCCGGCGGGATGCGGCCGAGGCGCTCGCGGATCGCGCGCGCGAGCGGGCGGTAATGCTCGCGCAGATACGCGCGAACGGGTTCGGTCAACCGCGCTTCCTGGCTGCGGTTCGGGCGCTCGCTCAGTGCCGGGAAATATTCCGGCGCGAACCCGATGCCGATGAAGGTGCAGACTTCGTCGAGCGCTGCCAGACGGTCGCGATGGATCTCCTCGTAGAACATCGCCTTGGTCTGCTCGGCCTCGAAGGTCGCGGCGATGTTGTCGAGAGTGGTCATGTAGTCGCCGAGCTGCTCGAACTTCGGCTCCGACAGAATGGCGATGGCTTGCTCAGTCGTGAGCTTGGCTGCGTCGAGGCTCCGTGACCGGCATTCATGCAGCAGGTTGCTCCACGCGCGCGCGACCGGATTGCGCATGATGAAGAGCACGCGGACGTCGGGCGACAGCCGCTTCAGGTGCGCGTAACCCTCACGGCCGATGATGGCGTATTCAGGTGTGATCTCGCCCGCGAACCGGCGGCCCTGGCGGTGATTGAACAGTGAGGCGTACCATGCGTCATCGGTCGGTTCGCGCATGTAGTCGCGATACCACGACCACTGGCTGCGATACGCGCGCCAGCGCCCGAGCTGGGTCCACATCCGCTGATGGTACTTGCGGTAGCGCGAGCGCATCCGTCGGCGGTTGAGGTGATTGGTGATCCCGCCGACGTGGTCGAAATAGTGGATCTCCTTGACCGGGGTCATGAAGATCTCGGGGTGGTCCTCGAGGACGCGGGCGAGCCACGTCGTCCCCGATTTCTGAGCGCCGACGCACACGAACATGTTCTCAATGGGCGGTGGCGGCATAGGTCCTGGCGGTTACGATTTCATCCCGAGGAGAAAGCGCACCCTTGTAGCACCCGGATCCAGATCGCGCTTGAATTTCGGCGGATCGGTCGGCTTGACGCGGAGAAGCACGAACGAGCTGCCGTTGCTCTCGCGCAATATCCGCGCGCCTGCGGCAATGTCGCCCTCGTTCTCGACTGTCATGGTCGACTTGATGCCCGCGCCAATCGCCATCTGCTCGAGGTCGACGCCGAGGCTCGTATGGCTGAGCTGGTAGCCGGTCTCGCCGTAGTGGCCGTTGTCGACGCAGAGGATGGAGAGGTTCGGCGGGTTCATGATGCTGACGGTGGCGAGCGCGCCGACGTTCATCAGCAGCTCACCGTCGCCGGTTGCAACGATGACCTTCTTATCCGGCCGCGCCAGCGCGAGCCCGAGGCCCATCGAGATCGCCGCACCCATGGCGCCGGCCATGCCGTAGAAGTTCGAGCCGTCATTGGTGAGGGCGCCGATGTCTTTCGAGGTGCCGGCGAGACCGGCCACGAAGAGAACGTCGTTCGGATTGCCGATGATTTTCGGCACCGCCTCGATGCGATCGAGAATGTACTTAGGAGCCGCTTTGGCGGCTTCGCTCTTGGCCATGGTTTCCCCCTCAGAATTTCTTGGCGCCGATGAGCTTCTGCGTCAGCAGCACAGCGACCGCTTCACCAGACTGGAACGCCATGGTGCACGCCGCGTCGATGGCGGATTCGACTTCGTCGCGCCGCGTGATCTCGACGGTCACGAAGCCCATCGCGTCCAGAATCGGCCGGGTCGCCTTGCCCATGCCCATCTGCCAGGGGTTCCCTTCGCCGTAGTCGCCACGCATCGAGAGCACGGTCAGGAAGGGAAACTTGCCGCCCGTGATCATCGAGAAGAAGTTGATGCAATTGCCGAGACCGCTGCTCTGCATGAGCAAGGCTGACCGCGCCCCGCCGAGGTGAGCGCCGGCGGCGACCGCCACGCCCTCTTCCTCGGTCGTCAGCGCGACCGATTTGACCTCCGGGTCAGCGAGCGACATGTCGATCGCCATGCGGTGGCCGGCGTCCGGGACGTAGGTGAAAATACTGACCCCGTTCTTGCGGAGCGTGTCGTAGACGACCTTTTGCCAGGCCTCGTCAGTCGCGGCGTTCATCCTCGTTTTCCTTCCTCACGGCTTCCCATGGTGGGACGGCTCTACGTCCATGCCTGCATATGTCCAGACCTTTATCTGTAAGGCGGGCATCGATAACCGGCAAGCGGGGAGCGTCAGTTGTTCGTCAGGATCGCTGCATTGGCCTTCTGCGGCGCACGCATGACTCGCCCGGTGAGCATCCGGGTGGAGCCATGTCCGCGACATTCGTTCTCGTCGCGTCGCGCCCTAAGCCGGCGGGAGTAAGCGGCTGAGTATGAGGATTTATCGCCACACTGAGGCAGCAACATCAGATGTATTCACCGCTGTTTTCATTTTGGCTGTCAACAAGCGCGTTGAAAACTAGCAAAGCTTTTTTACGCACGAGTGATTCGTGCGGGAACTCGACAGAAACGGGAGACATTAGAGATGGCTAAAGCTGCTGCGAAGAAGGCCCCGGCGAAGAAGGCTGCTGCCAAGAAGCCGGCCAAGAAGGCTGCGAAGAAGAAGTGATGTGTTTGCGGGGCGCTGCAAAGGCCGCCCTGCACGAAGATATACTTCTGTTCGAGTTCTAGAGGCCGGAGGCTGCAGACAACTGCCCTCCGGTCCTTGCTTTTTGGGGGCGGGCTTTTTGCCTGAAGCTCCCTGCCTCATTTCATGGCGACGAGAATGACGCCCGGTACGACCAGCGCGATGGTCGCCACCGTTCGCCACGAAAAGGGCTCGCGGCGGAAAACAATCAATCCCAGCAACATCGTGAATACCGGCGTCGCCGAGACGACCGGCACGACCGCGATCAGCGTGCCGATCTGGAGGGCTGAGTTCAGGAAATGCAGGGATACCGCAGCCGTCAGTCCTGACGCGACGAACCACAAGTGCGAACGGGTATTGCCGGTAATGCGGCGCCCCTCGATCCGGAATGCGCCGAGCGCGATTACCAGTGAGACGGTGTTTGATACCATGACCGCGAAAGATGGGCTTGGAACGCTTTCGAGCCCCAACTTGGTGACGGCGTGGCCGCTCGCGCGAACGAACGCCGCCCCGAGGGGCAGCGCCAGCGCCCAAAGCGCCCAGTCGCGCACGATACCCTGGGGACGATAGCTCGCGACCACGGCGCCGCCGATCACCAGCGCAATTCCGATTGCTGTCTTGAAATCGAGCTGCTCGTCGAGCAGGAAAACTGCGAAAAGAGCGCCAAAAATAGGGGCGGACGCGGTCAGCGCGCTCGTGAGCGTCGGCCCCATGACATGGATGCTCTGGATCGCCAGAAAGGATGAGATCGACGGCCGGATGATGCCGACCAGAGCAAACAGGAAGGCGCCCCACGTCAGCCAGTACCAGCTTTCCAGATAGAACGGCGCGATCAGCCAATAGAAGACCGCGCCGGTGGCGATGTTGATGATCGAACCGGTGCGCGCGTCTGCGCCTTCCAGCCCAATGCTCTGGAAATGGTTGGTCAGTGCGAACAGGAACGCGGACACAAGCGCGAACAGGACTGCGGCATGGGGGAATGTGCTCATCGCTCAGCGTGCCGCCGCGGCGCGCTGCAGGCGGTCGTTGATCGCTTCGCCAAGGCCGGTATTGGGGATCGGCATCACCGAGATTGTCGCGACGCCCATGGCGTCCAGCCGGCGCAACGCCGCGAACAGGCCGGCGGCCGCTTCCGCGAGATCGCCCGCGCGACTCAAGTTGATCGTAGGCCCGTCGTGTGACGGCGCGGTCGGCCCGAAGGCGAGAAACGCCTCGCCTTCCAGAGCCTGGCTTGCGTTGAGCCGTACCGCGGCGCGCGGCGCATAGTGGCTCGCGAGCTGGCCCGGTGACGAAGGGCGGTCTTCGGCGCCAGTGGCACGCGCCAGTGGCGCGCCCAGCACGGCCTCGATCTGCTCCGACGTAACGCCACCTGCGCGCAGCAGTGCCGGTTGTGGTCCCGAGAGATCGAGCACAGTCGATTCGACACCTACGGGAGTCGGGCCGTCATCGAGGATCATCGCAACGCGATCACCGAGATCGGCGTTGACGTGCGCCGCTGTCGTCGGACTCACATGGCCGGAACGGTTTGCCGACGGCGCAGCGATCGGCACGCCAGCCGCGGCGATCAGGGCCCGCGCCACAGGATGCGACGGCACTCGGATCGCGACCGTATCGAGTCCGGCCGTCGCCAGATCGGCCACCGGGCAATCCGGGGTTTTCGCCAGCACCATCGTCAGCGGGCCCGGCCAGAAAGCGTCCGCCAGCTTCGTCGCCAGCGGCGACAGTACGGCCAGCTGTACAGCGTCGGCTGCATCGGCCACATGCACGATCAGCGGATTGAACTGCGGCCGCCCCTTTGCCGCGAAGATCCCCGCGACAGCGCGTCCATTGGTGGCGTCGGCGCCGAGCCCGTAGACCGTCTCGGTTGGGAAGGACACGAGTTCGCCCGCCCGCAGTGCTTCGGCGGCGGCGGCGATCGCATCATCGGTGGCGGGGTGGATCGGCATGAGCGTGCGAAGCAGCCTTCTCGCGGGCGAGTCTTGCTCGTATGGTGCGGGAAATGATCGGTCACAATGCTGAGGGATGTCCGTCGATGACCTACCGTGCTCCAGTAGACGACATCGTCTTCGCGCTCAAGACCGCTGCCGGCCTACCCGAGCTGGTCGCTGACGGTACGGTCGAGGTCGACGAGGACACGGTGCGGGCCGTCATCGACGAGGCCGGACGGTTCGCGAGCGAGGTGCTCGATCCGCTCAGCGTGCCGGGGGACCGCACCGGGTCTCGCCTGGTGGACGGCAAAGTTGTGACCCCGCCGGGCTGGAAAGAAGCCTACGAGGCCTTCGTCGAGGGGGGGTGGGCGGCGCTCCCGGCGCCGGCCCAGTACGGCGGCCAGGGTTTGCCGGAAATCGTTTCGACGGCAACCGGCGAGATCTGGAACGCGGCGAACCTCGCCTTCGGTCTTTGTCCGCTTCTGACGCAGGGCGCGATCCACGCTCTCGACGCGCATGGCTCGGATGAGCTCAAGAAAACGTACATGGCCAAGATGGTATCCGGCGAATGGACCGGCACCATGAATCTGACCGAGCCGCATGTCGGCACGGATCTGGGCCATCTCACCACCAAGGCGATCAAGCAGCCGGACGGCACCTACCGCGTCTTCGGCACCAAGATTTTCATCACCTATGGCGACCACGAGCTGACCGAGAACATCATCCACCTGGTGCTGGCGCGGTTGCCCGACGCGCCGCCCGGCACGCGCGGCATCTCGCTGTTCCTGGTGCGGAAGTTTCTCGTCAACGCAGACGGCTCGCTCGGCGCCCGCAACGATCTGATCGCCGCGAGCCTCGAGCACAAGCTCGGCATCCACGCGAGCCCGACAGCCGTGATGAAGTACGGCGAGAAGGGCGATGGTGCCGTCGGCTATCTCGTCGGTGAGGAGAATCGCGGCCTCAACACCATGTTCATCATGATGAACGCGGCGCGTCTCGCAGTGGGCGTTCAAGGTGTTGCGATTGCCGAGCGGGCGATGCAGCGTGCGCATGACTACGCGAATGAGCGCAAGCAGGGCCGTGGCCCCGGTACGCCCGCGAGCGAGATGAGCCCGATCATCGTTCATCCCGACATCCGCCGGAATCTGCTGACCATGCGCTCGCTCACGCAGGCGGCGCGCGCGATTTGCCTCGTCACCGCCCGCGAGCTCGATGTTTCGCACGCGGGCAAGGATGCCGAAACGCGCGCCAACGCGGCGGCGCGCGCCGCGCTTCTCACCCCGATCGCCAAGGCGTTCTCGACCGACATCGGTGTCGAGGTCGCCTCGATCGGCGTGCAGATCCATGGCGGCATGGGTTTCATCGAGGAGACCGGTGCCGCGCAGCACTATCGCGACGCGCGCATCCTGCCGATCTACGAAGGGACAAACGGCGTTCAGGCGATCGATCTGCTGACGCGCAAGCTGCCGCTCGAGGGCGGCAAGGTGCTCGAAACCTACATCGGGGAGCTGGCGCAGACTGTCGCCGAGGTGAAGGCATCGAATCGGCCGGAGTTCGGCCGCATGGGCGAGCGGCTTGGCGCGGCCGTCGAGGCGCTGGCGGTTGCCTCGCGCTGGCTGGGCGGCGCACTGCAGAAGAGCCCGGACGCCGCGCTTGCCGGGGCGCAGCCGTATCTGCGGCTGTTCGGCCTTGCCTCCGGTGGCGTGTATCTGGCCCGTGGCGCGCTTGCCGTTGTGCGCGACGGCGGCACGGACAGCGCTGGCCGCATCGCGACCGCGCGCTTTTTCGCGGAGAACCTTGCGACCGCCGCGCCGGGACTTGCCGATACGGTCACGACCGGCGCGGAGACGGTGGTCAGCGCGCCGGTGTGATCTTCACACCAGTTTGCCGCGCGCCGCGACCGGCAGGACGTCCACCACTTCGCCATCGCGGACGGCGATGAGCTGGTCGACCATGTTGACCACCACGCAGACGTGGTTCGGAATGATGCGCACAACCTCGCCGACGCTCGGGCGCTGATTGGTCCGCGACAGATCGAGGAAGCCGTGCTCTTCGGCGAATCCGCCGATGCGGGCTTGCGGATATTCGAGGATGTGGCCGAAACCATCCATGCCGCCGCCGGGATCGGCAGTCAGTGTCTTCGAGCCGGAATCGAGGATGCCGCGTTCCGGCCCCGCCCGGCTGACGACCGTCGCATAGACATGCAGCGCACAGTCGTCCTCGGTTGCGAGGCCGCCCGCGATCATCATGCGGTCGTTGAAAATGTAGGTGCCGGCGCGATGCTCCGTGGCGCCTTCGAGCTTGCCGACGTTGGGCAGGTTCGGTGTGCCACCTGTCGAGATGACGCCGGGTTCGAGGCCAAGTGACTTGAGGCCCGCCACGGCTTCGTCGTGGAACTTCTGCGCTGCGTCCCACGCATTCTCGGTCGGATAGAACAGCAGCCCGCGAAACTCGAGGCCCTCCGTGTCGCGGATGATCCGCGCGAGATCGATGGCTTCCTTCGGCGTTTCGACGCCGGCGCGTTTGCGGCCGGTGTCGCATTCGATCATCACGCCGATCGGGGCGCCCGCGGCGGCCGCCGCCTCGGCGTAAGCCGCCAGCGTCACCGGATTGTCGGCGCAGATCGTCACGTCCGCCTTCTGCCGCAGTGCTGCCAGGCGGCCCGAGCGCGCCGCGCCGATCAGATTGTAGCTGACGAGAATGTTCTCGATCCCGGCGGCGGCCATCACTTCGGCTTCGCCAAGTTTCTGGCAGGTAATGCCGCTGGCGCCGGCCGCGATCTGCATTTTCGCGAGGATCGGGCTCTTGTGGGTTTTGATGTGCGGGCGATTTTGGACGCCGGCCGCCTCGCAAATCCCTTGTATGCGCCCTATATTTCGTTCGACACGATCGAGATCGATCACCACGGCGGGTGTCCCGAACTCGCGCAAAATCATCTCTTTAAGAGACGTGATCTTCATCGTCAGGCTTCCTGTTCAGCGGATGGTTTCGCCGGGGGCGTATGTCGATAGGGCGAGGGCATGGACGCGCCCGTTGAGTTCGTCTGCCAGCGCCTCGTTGACCATGCGATGACGGGCAACGCGTGTTTTGCCGGCGAAGGCCGCCGACACGACCAGCACGCGGTAGTGGCTTTCGCCCGTTCCAGGTGAACTGCGGTGCCCGGCGTGCAACTCGGACTCGTTGATGACGTCGAGCCGTACTGGCTCGAAAGCAACCATCAGCTTCTCGCGGATCCTTTGATCGGCGGACATGTCGTGGCCTCGGCGCTATGCGTGGATCGATTTGAACTCGAATTCATTATGGCGCGGCCGCTGGCAAAAACAATTATTAAGCCCGTCGCGTATTCTAATTGTTGCCGCATGACCGTTATCGCTGAGGCGGAGGACCTGATGACCGAACGCGGCTGGATCTACGTCCTAGCGATCGGCTGCGCATTGTTCTGGGCCGGCGTGGCTGCCGAGACCTATACGGGCCGGCCGCTTCTCGAGTTGCTGGGTGTGTGGTGAAGGGTGGAGCCGGTGCTATCGATTCCAGACTCGATCGTGGCAGCGATGCCGGTCTCGCCACGATTCGCTGTCATCATTCTGGTGGCTGCGCGGCAACTGTCTCCTGGTGCGCGCCCGCACCGGCTTGTGCGGTGCGGTGTCGCTGGATCATAATGCGAGCAACATGAAACTCGACTCAAAATACTTCGACACGATCAGGGTCAAGTCATCGGCACCGCGGAAGGCCGAGGCGGAGACGCACGCGTGCCAGTGGAAGGGCTGCACCAGCGCCGGCAACCACAAGGCGCCGAAGGGGCGCGGCCGCGAAGGGGAGTACTACCGGTTCTGCCTGGATCATGTCCGCCAGTTCAATGCCTCCTACAACTATTTCACCGGCATGAGCGATGCCGAGGTCGCTGATTTCCAGAAGGGGGCGGCCACCGGACATCGCCCGACATGGAAACTCGGCGCCGACAAGGGGGGTACGGACAACCTGGCCGATAGCGATCCGACGACCGTCAGGGCCCGGCGCTATGCTCACGGAGCCCGCAACGGCACCCAGGATCCCCATCACGTAATGGATGACAGCGATGCTGTATCGCATGGCACGACCCGGGGGGCGCCGCGCCGGAATCTGCGGCCAATGGAGCGTCGCGCGCTCGATACCCTTGATTTGGCCGAAACGGCGCAGTCTCCGGAGATAAAATCGCGCTTCAAGGAGCTGGTGAAGCGGCATCACCCAGACGCCAACGGGGGAGACCGCGGCGCCGAAGACAAGTTGCGCGAGATCATACAAGCCTATAACTATCTCAAGCAGGCTGGTCTGGTTTGACCGGCCGGTCAGCCAATCTCGATCGTCCCCAAGACATCAGCGATCCGTCGCGGGACAGCACGTGGGACGATTCCATGGACCTGCGGAACAGCGAAACTATGCGCGCTTCAGCTAACGGTGGACTTCCGGGCCTCCCGGACAAGACTGTCTCGGTCCGCGAGACGTTCGGCATTGATTCAGACCTCGAAGTGCCGGCGTACTCGAAGGCTGACTCGCACGTGCCGGATCTCGATCCGGACTACCTGTTCAACCGCGAGGTCACTCTCGCAATTCTCGCCGGCTTCAAGCACAACCGCCGCGTGATGATCCAGGGC
>CAZKZT010000086.1:0-11937 GCA_964557265.1 uncultured Hyphomicrobium sp. | reverse complement strand
AAGTACAGAATGAGCGAGAAAACGACGGTGATGATCGCGAAGTAATGCCATGTCAGCCGGACGGCGACACTGCCGGCGATCGCCGCCATGATCATCGCCGCCGCGATCCCGATGGCGAGGCCGCCCCAGAATCCTGCACCCCAATGTATAACGGACAGCGCCGCACCATACATGCCGACGCCGAAGTAGAGAGCCTGGCCGAAAGAGAGAAGGCCGACATATCCAAGCAGTAGATTGACGCTCGCCGCGAGCAGCGACCAGATCAGGATCTCGGCGATGATGTCGATCCAGAAGGAGCTGCCGAACAGCGGCAGAACGAACGGCACCGCAGCCAGCGCGACAAGCGTCAGAACCAGCGATGCGCGGGAAATCATGGTCGCGCTCATCGCGTTGCTCCCGAGAACAGGCCGTTCGGACGCACGAGAAGCGCGACACTCATGAAGCCAAGGGACACGATGCGCGCGATCGTCGGATCGGTCACGCTGGTCACGAGCCCTTCCATGACCGAAAGCAGGAGGGCCGCGGCCACGGTACCTTGCAGGTTGCCGAGCCCGCCGATGATCACAGCCATGAAGCAGAAGGGCAGAATATCGACGCCGGTACGAAACTCGACGGTCGTGATTGGCGCAGCAATCGCGCCGCCAAGCAGCGCCATGGCCGTACCGAGGCCGAACGTGATGGCGCAGATTCGCGCAACCGGTACGCCGAGCGCCGTCGCAGTTTCGGGATCATGGCGCACCGCGCGGATCCACGTGCCGAGCTTGGTGCGCGTCAGAAAGACGAAGAACGCGACCAGGCAAAGCGCGGCAAAGGCCGCCGCGAAGATGCGATAGATGTCGTAGTCGATACCAAAGAGCGGGATCGTGCCCTCAATTGGTGCGGCCATGCGGCGCGGCTGGGCACCGAATGTCGCGCGCACCCCCTCCTGCAGCATCATGGAAAGGCCGAACGTCGTGACGATCGTCAGCGATGCCTGACGAATAGTCGGACGGATGATCACGCGCTCGAGAAACAAGCCGACAGCGAACCCTATAATCGGCACGAGCATCAGCGCGAGCCAATACGATCCGGTCGACGTGGCAAGCACGAGCGCGACCACCGTGCCGAGCATGAAGAAGTCGCCATGCGCCACGTTGATGATGTCGAGCAATCCGAAAATGATCGAAAGGCCGAGCGCGATAAGCGCAATGACCAGCCCCCAAACCAAGCCGTTGACGGCGAGAGCCAGAACGAGTCCGGTCACGAAGCCCCCAGTGTCCATTCCTG
The DNA here is from genome assembly GCA_964557265.1 of uncultured Hyphomicrobium sp. Taxonomy (GTDB): domain Bacteria; phylum Pseudomonadota; class Alphaproteobacteria; order Rhizobiales; family Hyphomicrobiaceae. Next base: position 10,671 of record CAZKZT010000086.1, on the reverse strand, counting down.
CGTGTCAGCCCGCACAGACGCGCGAGCCGCGGGACTTCAGTCATCCCGAGGGCTAAATGGTCAACATGAATTGACACATTATGCAACTCGATTTTATGCTTATATAGCAGGCTATATGCATAAAATTCACGCCCTGCGGCTCGTTTGTGTCAATTCGTATCGACACACAGCATCAATCGATGGCAGTGTGCAGCGCTGTATCACGCCCGACATCAGCCGATGCGGAAGGACGAGATAATGATCGAACGCGTTCTGACCGACATCGGCCTTCACGAGACAGAAGTCCGCTTCTATCTGGCCGCACTCGAACTCGGGCAGGCACCGATGCGCGATATTGCGCGCAAAGCCGGGATCAGCCGCACCAACGCCTACGATGTCTTCTCGCGCCTGCTCGAACAGCGGCTCGTGAACGAGATCCCGCAGGCGAGCGATCGATCGATGTTGATCATGGCGGAATCACCGGCGCGCGTTCTGGAGATTGTCGAGGAGCGGCGCAAGAAGCTCGAGGCTGTCATGCCCGAGCTCATGTCGCTGCACAATCGCTCGCCCGAGAAGCCGAAAGTCCGCTACTTCCAGGGCTCCGACGGCATCAAGGCGGTCCTCGACGAGACAATTGCCTGCCGCAGCAAGATGCTGCTCGGCATCCTCTCGATGAGCGACCTGTATGAAGTGCCGGGCCGGGCCTGGATGGACGATAACGTGCGGCGGCGCATCGAAGCCGGCGTGACGTTGCGCGTCCTGCGCTCAGCGACCAAGGATCTGCACAAATTCTGGTCGGACAATCCCGAAGAACTGCGCCACCTGCGCTATGCGCCCGAGAACTTCAGCTTCTCGATGACAACCTACATCTACGACGACACCGTCGCTCTGATCTCATCGCGCAAGGAAAACTTCGCGATGACGATCGAGAGCGCGGAGTTCGCTGCCATGCAGACCGGCCTCTTCGAAACTCTATGGGCCGCCAGCACCTCCGCAGAGCCTGCGGCCCGACGCGCCCCCCGCGGCAAGGTCGTGGATCTCCACACCAAGAAGTAAGTCAACCTCATCGGAACACCGCATGCCGCAGACGTATCCCCGCTTCAAGGCCGCCGCCTGCCATATCGCTTCGGTCTTTCTTGACGCCGACGCAACGGTCGAGAAGGGCATTTCCTTCATCCGGGAGGCCTCGAAGGCCGGCGCCGCACTCGTCGCGTTTCCGGAGAGTTTCATTCCAGGCTTCCCCGTCTGGGCCGCCCTGCGCGCACCGATCGAGAACCATGACTTCTTCCGCTCGCTCGCCATGCAGTCGGTGCGGAAGGATGGCCCTGAAGTCGCGCGCCTCTGCGCGGCAGCACGCGAGCACGGTGTTTATGTTTCGACCGGAATCAGCGAAGGCACGGACGCCAGTGTCGGCTGCCTCTGGAATTCCAACCTGCTGATCGGGCCCGACGGCAACATCATCAACCACCATCGCAAGCTGGTGCCGACGTTCTACGAGAAGCTGATCTGGGCCAATGGCGATGCCCGCGGCCTGCGCGTCTCGCAGACCGATATCGGTCGCGTGGGCATGCTCATCTGCGGTGAGAATACCAACCCGCTATCGCGCTATGCGCTGATGGCGGAAGGCGAACAGGTGCACATCTCGACCTACCCTCCGATCTGGCCGACGCGCCCGCCGAGCGACAACACCGGCTACGACTTGCGCAAAGCGATCGAGATTCGCGCCGGCGCGCACTCCTTCGAGGCCAAAGTCTTCAATATCGTCTCGTCCTCGCTTGCTGACGAAAAGCTGGTCGCTACGGTCGCTCGCGAGGACAAGAACATCCGCGAGGTCATCGAGCGCTCACCGAAGAGCGTTTCGATGATCCTTGATCCGACGGGATCCGTGATGAGCGAAGTCATCAGCGGCGAGGAAGGTATCGTCTACGGGGAAATCGACACGGCCTTGTCGGTCGAGCCGAAACAGTTCCACGACGTCGTCGGCTACTACAATCGCTTCGATGTGTTCGACGTGAAGATCGATCGATCGGCGCGCGAGCCAGCTCGATACATCGAAACACTGCCCGCCCAGCCAACAGCGCCAGAGGAACAGCGCGCGGATTGAGTTGCAGAAAGAGGTCGAGCGCAGCGCACACCTCGGCTTCCATTCCGGTTGGAACATCATCGACACCGCTGGCGCCGCCCCATTGGCGCCAGCCGCTCGACTCTCGGCCAACTTTCAGCCAAGTAGCCTTGGCGAAGAACGAGATGAAAGCGTGATCCATGTCGACAGCGGTTTTCGTAATCGGATCGGGCGTGGCGGCCACGCTCATGTCCCTGCTTCTGGCGACATGGGTCGGCAGCGCTGTTCGCATCTGGCCGACGCCGGGGCCCGGAGCTTGGCAGAACTATGTTTTCTGGCCTCTTTTCCGCGGCCTCAACGTGCTGTGCTTCGTCATGGCCGCGCTCGACACGGCCGGCTACCTTGGACTGCCCAGCGCGTTGCGCATGGTCGCTTTCGCGGCGCTCATCGCCTCCACCGCGCTGTTCGTCTACGCCTTCCGCGTCCTTGGCCGTGACAACAGCTACGGCGCCCAGGATGGCCTTGTCACAGGCGGCATCTACCGCTGGAGCCGCAATCCGCAGAACGCGATGTTGGTCATCGTCTACGGTTGCCTCGCGCTCGCGACGGATGGCGGGAGAACCTACCTCCTCTGCGCGGCCATGATGATGGTCTATCTGCTGATGGTGCTCTGCGAGGAACCCTGGCTCGAAAAGACCTACGGCGCAGCCTTCAACCGCTACTGCCGACGCGTTCCCCGCTTCTTCAATTGGCGGCGCGCGTTCAGGCTTCTCCAGATCGCTGCCAAGCGTTGCTTTTCCAAAGCCGCGTGACTGGCCGTCGCGCAGGCGGCGTGGCTTCAATACACAAGCACGCGTTATTCTCCATACCGCACGGATCATTACATAGACCAACCATTCGCATCGAGCGCCATGCGGCAGTATTATTTGAATATTACAAGACCACACTATCGATCACCGCAGAAATTCATTTGCCACATCGATTTTTACTGAACTGATGTTCCCTCCATCTACCTAACCCTTGCGCAAATTTGACTTATCCGTCCCTGTGCGTTATTCGAAACGTACTAGCCAAATCGACAGGTGGAGCAAGGCTTCCAGAGTAGCAACTGGCGGCGAATACGTCGTCTACACACAGCGGAGGGCTTCCGTGAGCAACAACGGAGTAGCCACGCGGTTCTGTGACGACACCGTAGGACCGACGGCATTCGACAATCTCGCAATCGTGGGTGGTGGCGCCTGGGGCACCGCTCTGGCGCTGACAGCACAACGAGCCGCACGGCGCGTTTCTCTATGGGCCCGGGAGTCGACCGTCGTCGACGCCATCTCGCGAACGCGCCGCAATCCTTTCCTGCCTTCGATCGAGCTGCCCGGCGACATCGCCGTCACCGACGATCTCGACAAGGCACTGCAAGGTAAACAGCTCGCCGTACTGGTGGTTCCCTCGCAGCATCTGCGAAGTGTGGCACGCCGCGTAGAGACGCTGCTGGCCGCTGATGCGCCCGTCGTCATCTGCAGCAAAGGTGTCGAGGCCGGAACCGGAAAGCTGATGAGCGAAGTGGTCTCCGACGAGATGCCGGGCCGACCTTTTGCGGTGCTCTCCGGCCCGACGTTCGCGATCGAAGTTGCTGCTGGTCAGCCGACGGCGGCTACGATCGCTTCCCATCTGAACGGAGACCGTTTCGCTCCGCCGCAGCTTGCCTCGCGCGTGGCTGTCACCTTCGCAACCGATACGTTTCGCCCATACGTTTCCGCTGATGTAATCGGGGTCGAAGTTGGCGGAGCCACCAAGAATGTGCTGGCCATTGCCTGCGGCATCGCGGCTGGGCGCGGCTTCGGCGCCAATGCGCGCGCCGCGCTCATCGCGCGCGGGCTTGCAGAAATCATTCGGCTCGGAAAGGCACTCGGTGCCGAGCCCGAGACGCTGAGCGGGCTCTCAGGCGTCGGCGACCTGGTGCTGACTTGCTCTGACGAAAAGTCCCGCAACTTCTCTTTTGGCAAGGCGCTCGGAAGCGGAAGACCTCTTGAGCTCGGTGAGGGCGGCCCGGTCATCGAAGGGGCCGCGAACGCCAGCTCCATTGTCCGCCTGGCCTCTGCGCATGGCATCGAGATGCCGATCTGCGCGGCGGTCGAACGCATCCTCCAAGGTCAATCCATTGAACGGGCGATACAGGATCTCCTGGCGTCCGACTTGCGCGCAGAGCCCGCCGCATTCGAAGGCGGCCCGCGCATTCGCAGAACGGAACGAAGGAGGCGGCAGGAGGCAGTGCCGATATGAGTGGCGCGAATGTCGTGCTCGCCACTGATCTCGACGGCACGTTTCTCGGCGGCAGCGAAGATGATCGCAAGACGCTTTACGCACGCCTCAACGCCTGCGACGACGCAATCTTGATCTTCGTCACCGGCAGAGACATCGGGTTCATCGCCGAGCTGATCGAAACGCCGGGATTGCCGCGACCTCACTACGTCGTCGGAGACATCGGTACCTCCATATACGACGGCAGGACCTTGCAGCCGATCGCCGAGCTGGAGGCCACAATCCGTGCGGCGTGGAATAACGCCACCGCACGCGTCGTCGAGCTTCTCGACAAGGAGCCGGGCCTCACCCTCCAGGGCACGCCCTTTCGCCATCGCGTGAGCTACGACTACGACCCGGCGATCCTGTCACCGCATACGATCGCCAAAGTCGAAGCAGCCGGATTCGACTGTCTTCTCTCGGCGGACCGGTTCTTCGACGTGCTGCCGAGAGGGATCTCGAAAGGGCCGACACTGGTGCGTCTCGTCGACGCTCTGGGCCTGGATACCAAAAGCATCCTCGTGGCCGGCGACACCATGAATGACCTGTCTCTATTCGCGACTGGATACAGGGGGGTTGCCGTCGGCAACTCCGAGTCGCGCCTGCTCGCTGCCGTGCGCGACATGCCAAATGTTTATCGCAGCCCCCATCCGGGCACTGCCGGTATCACCGACGCCATTCGTCACTTCAAATTCGGTTGGGGAACAAAATGATAAAGAAGTCTTCGCTCGTCATCGTGTATCACCGCCAGCCGAACGACGAGATCATCGTTGACGGCAAGGTTGTTTACAGAAGTCATAAGAGCCCCAATGGCATCGTGCCGACACTCAAGAGCTTCTTTCACCGGCTTCCACCCGATGCCGGTGCCTGGGTGGCGTCGAAGATTCATGATCCAGAGGCGGGAGAAGCCTTCGAGAGGGTCATCCATGTCGAGGATCCGAACGGCGGATATTACGTTTCGCGCCTGCCTCTCACGGCCGAACAGGTGGAGAGCTTCTACCATGTGACCTCGAAGGAGGCGCTTTGGCCGATCCTCCACTCGTTTCCGAGCCTGTTTCAGTACGACAACGTCGACTGGAAAACCTTTCGCGAAGTAAACCAGCTCTTCGCGGAGGCGGCCGCCGCCCAAGTCGCAGACGACGGGCTGGTGTGGATCCACGACTATAATCTGTGGCTCGTCCCTGCATATCTGCGCGCCATGAAGCCCGATGTGCGGATCGCATTTTTTCACCACACGCCGTTTCCAGGGCCGGATGTCTTCAACGTGCTGCCGTGGCGCCGGGAGATCATCGACAGCCTCCTCGACTGTGATCTCGTCGGCTTCCACATCCCGCGGTACGCAAAGAATTTCGCGGATGTGGCGCGCGCTCTGAAATGCGCCGAAGTAGGCGAGTACCAAGCCGTTGAGGAGGGGCTTTCTCCCTCCGGCGCCGCTTTGTCCGAACCCGAAGTGCCGGCCACCATCCACACGGCCAAGCGGATCGTGCGTCTCGGTGTTTCTCCTGTCGGAACGAACCCTGCGATAATCGAAGGCTTTATATCGTCCAAGGAGAACAAGGCGCTTCAAAACCAACTGCTCAGCGAGCTGGACGGACGCCGGCTGCTGATGACGGTTGGCCGCACGGACTACACGAAGGGCATGATCGAATGCCTGTATGCCTTCGAGAGACTTCTGGAGCGCCGCCCGGAACTGATCGGCGAGGTCAAGATGCTCGTTACATCGGTGCGAGCAGCTTCGACGATGAAGATCTACGAGGAAACGCAGCGCGAGATCGAAGCGCTGGTGGGACGCATCAACGGGCGCTTCTCGAAGCTCAGCTGGACACCGGTGGTGCTGTTCTCGAACGCGATCCCCTTCGAGCGTCTCGTAGCCTACTTCCGCATCGTCGACGTTTGCCTCACGACGCCTCTACGGGATGGCCTCAATCTCGTCGCCAAGGAGTTCGTGGCCGCGAAATCCGGTCTCGGAGGTGTATTGATTCTGTCCGAGTTCGCAGGCTGCGCGGTCGAACTACCGCAGGCCGTCCTCACCAATCCATATTCGAACAAGGCGATGGACAGCGCGCTGGATCAGGCTCTCGATATGCCGGAAGAGGAGGCGCGAGAACGCATGAAACAGTTGAACGCCGTCGTTCATCACTACGACCTCGACCGTTGGGCGCAACAGGTGGCCGGACAGTTCGATGGAATATCGGCATCCGTGAAGCGCGCATCGGCGGAGGCCGTCGCGTGATGCGGAGACGCGCCGCCGCAGGCTTCATGCTTGCGCTGTGGCTGGCGCTGCCGGGAATACGCGCCGTGGCGGCGTCGGAAGTGCGGCTGTCGATCGCGTGCGGCGCATTGGGTATCGAGCTGGAGCTGTGCACGCAAGCCGTAAGCGCCTGGGAAAGAAAAAGCGGACACAAGGTCAAGATTGTCACCACGCCGAACTCATCGAATGATCGCTTGGCGCTGTACCTTCAGTTGCTCGCCTCCGGTGCGGATGACATCGACGTACTTCAGATAGATGTCGTATGGGCCGGCCTTCTTGCCAGTCATCTGATCGACTTGAAACCCTTCGTGGGCGACGTTGCGAAGGATCATTTCGAGGCACTCATCGAGAACAATACGATCTCCGGTCGCCTGGTCGCCCTGCCCTGGTGGGCCGACGTCGGTGTCCTCTACTATCGCGCCGATCTTCTTGAGAAGCATGGTTTCGCGCCGCCTCGAACGTGGCAGGAGCTGACAGTCACGGCGCGCACCATCCAGGATGCGGAGCGCGCTGCAGGGAACGCGCGGATTTGGGGCTTTGTCTTTCAGGGCAAAGCCTATGAAGGCCTCACCTGCAATGCCCTGGAGTGGATCGCTTCGTTCGGAGGTGGCACCATCGTCGATCGCGACGGACGGATCACTGTGAACAACGAACGGGCGATCCAGGCACTGGCGCTTGCCGGAAGCTGGATTGGAGACATTTCTCCAAAGGGCGTCATGAACTACGATGAGGAGGCCGCGCGTGGCGTTTTCCAGACTGGGAACGCCGTCTTCATGCGCAACTGGCCCTATGCCTTCTCCCTTGCGCAGAGCGATGACAGCCCGGTCCGCGGGAGCGTCGGCGTCGTGCCGTTACCGGCGGGCCGCCCCGGGCAACGGCCCGCGGCAACACTTGGCGGATGGCATCTTGCCGTCTCGCGCTACTCCCGCCACCCGAAGGAAGCCGCGGATCTGGCCGCCTTCCTTACAAGCGCCGAGCAACAGAAAGCCCGCGCCATTGCTGCATCGTACAATCCCACCATCCCCGCTCTTTACCGGAATCCGGAGGTACTGGCAGCGAACACCTTCTTCGCCGATCTTCTTCAGTCCCTGCGCAATGCGACAGCAAGACCGGCGCGGGTCGCCGGCCCGCACTACAATCGCCTGTCCAATGATTTCTGGCGCGCGGCACATGAGATACTTGCGGGCGCGCCAGCGGCACCGCGCGTCAAAAAGCTGGAAGAAGATCTCGACCGGCTGAAATACCGGGCCGGCTGGTGATGGCGCCGCGCTCCCTTTCCTTCGAGCGCAAGCGGGCGGCGTGGCTGTTTCTCGCGCCCATGCTCGTCGTCCTCGCTGTCGTCGCGGTCTGGCCGCTGGCGAGAACGATCTACCTCAGCCTGACCAACGCCACGCTGATCGACATGAGCGACTATCGGTGGGTCGGCCTGTCCAACTACCTCACTTACGATGGAGGCCGTTGGTATGGCGTGCTCAGCGATCCGCAATGGCACGCCGCGCTTCGCAACACGCTGATCTTCGTCGTTGTCTCAGTGTCGTTAGAGACGGTCTTCGGTGTTCTGATCGCACTGCTGTTGAACGCCCCGTTCCCCGGGCGTGGCCTCATGCGCGCCGCGATGCTGGTGCCTTGGGCGACCCCGACCGTCGTCTCGGCAAAGATGTGGAGCTGGATGCTCAACGACCAGTTCGGTGTCGTGAACGACGCAATGATGAAGATCGGCCTCATCGCCGAACCGGTCGCGTGGCTCGCAGAACCATCGTTGGCCATGGCGTCGGTGATCATGGTGGACGTCTGGAAAACAACGCCTTTCGTCGCGCTGCTCGCGCTCGCCGCGCTCCAGATGGTGCCGAAAGACTGCTACGAGGCCGCAGACGTGGATGGTGTCGGATCGATCAAGGTCTTCTTTCACGTCACCTTGCCGCTCATCGCGCCGGCACTTGCGGTCGCTGTCATTTTCCGACTGCTGGATGCCATGCGTATGTTCGATCTCGTCTACGTGATGACGGGGGCTACCGACGCGACGATGACGCTGTCTGTGTTCGCCCAGCGCGAGCTGGTCAGCTTCCAGGACGTGGGCTACGGCTCGGCGGCGTCGACCCTGGTGTTCTTCGTCATCGCCCTACTGACGGCGCTCTATGTGATGGCGACGCGGATCGATCTCGAGGGGAGATCCCGATGAAACGCCGTTACCATGCCGCGGTCCTTGGCCTCGCCAGTCTCGTCCTCGCTGCGATCCTGCTGTTCCCTTTGTACTACGCGGTTCTGACGTCCTTCAAATCAGGTTCGGAACTCTTTCGTGTCGACTACTGGCCGACCGAAATTGATCTGTCGAGTTATGCGCGTGTCTGGAGCGAGCAGAATTTTGCGCGCAACATCCTGAATTCGGTGGTTGTCGCCGTCTGCGTCGTCCTGCTCTCGCTCGCGCTGGCCATCACCGCATCCTTCGCGCTTAGCAGAGTGCGCTTTACCGGCCGCAAGACCCTGCTCTACGCGACGCTCGCCATCTCCATGTTCCCACAAGTGGCAGTGTTGTCCGGGCTGTTCGAGATCATCCGGTTCTTCGGCCTGTACAATCATCTGGCCGGCCTCGTGCTCTCCTACATGATCTTCACGCTGCCGTTCACCGTATGGATACTCACCGCGTTCATGCGGGATCTGCCAGTCGAGCTCGAGGAAGCCGCCATCATGGACGGCCTGAGCCCGTACGTGATCGTGCGTCACATCTTCCTCCCCCTGATGGCGCCGGCGATGGCAGCAACGGGCCTGCTGGCCTTTATAGCGGCTTGGAACGAGTTCCTGTTTGCGCTCACATTCACGCTCTCGAACGAGCAGCGCACTGTTCCAGTCGCCATCGCGTTGATCACCGGCGCCAGCGAGTACGAGTTGCCGTGGGGAAACATCATGGCGGCGTCCGTCATCGTCACCGTTCCGCTGATCGCTCTGGTGCTCGTATTCCAGCGCCGCATGGTGGCGGGCCTCACTGCAGGCGCCGTAAAAGGATAAATCCTATGGCACGCGTGCGATTGCAGAAGCTCACCAAGCAGTTCGGAGATACCGATGTCATCCGAGCCATCGATCTCGACGTTGCGGATGGCGAGTTCGTTGTCTTCGTCGGTCCGTCCGGCTGCGGGAAGTCCACATTGCTCAGGCTCATCGCGGGCCTTGAGGCGGCGACATCGGGACTGATCTCCATCGGCGACGAGGATGTGACGCACCAGCCTCCGTCGAGGCGCGGCGTCGCCATGGTGTTCCAGAGCTATGCGCTCTACCCGCACATGAATGCCTATAAGAATATTGCGTTCGGCTTGAAGATGGCGGGATCCAGCACCGAAAGCGTGGACCAGCGCGTAAGACGCGTCGCGGAGATGCTGCAGATCGGCGATCTGCTCGATCGTCGTCCGCGCGATCTCTCGGGCGGACAGCGCCAGCGCGTGGCCATCGCGCGCGCCATTGTACGCCAGCCGCGCGTCTTTCTTTTCGATGAACCATTGTCCAATCTCGACGCCGCCTTGCGCACGCAGACTCGCCTCGAGATCGCACGCCTTCACGACGAACTGCGCTCGACCATGATCTACGTCACGCACGATCAACAGGAAGCCATGACGCTGGCCGACCGCATCGTGCTGCTGAACAAGGGGCGTATAGAACAGGCCGGACCGCCGACGGAACTCTATCGTCGGCCGGCAACTCGGTTCGTTGCTGAATTTATCGGCTCACCCGCGATGAATTTTCTGCCGGCACGGATCGAGGATGCCTGGGCTACCTTGCGATCGGGCGATCGCATCGAAGTGGGTGCACCTGTATCGGGCGCCGTCGATCTCGGCATTCGCCCGGAGGCCGTATCCCTCGCGAGCCCAGGTGAACACGGAGCGCTCGATGCGCGCGTCGTACACATCGAGGACCTCGGCGATTCGCGGTTCATACACGCGCGCTTGGGTGATGGCAGCCACCTCGTGGCGCGTCACGGCACCGACCAAGCACTTCCCGCCAAAGGCGATCAAATTGGCCTCCGCTTGGCTTCCGATAGCCTGCATTTCTTCGGCGAAGACGGAGTCCGGATCAATCTGGCCGCGCGCTGAAACCG
>CAZKZT010000085.1:0-12055 GCA_964557265.1 uncultured Hyphomicrobium sp. | reverse complement strand
TCTGGCGCTCCAGCATCGGGAACAGCGCAAAGTTCATCGTGCCCATGTTGAGCGATGCAACCTCTGGCTTGAAGGTCGCCGCCGGGCGCACGCGCTCCTCGATGGTCATCGTCATCGCGCCGCCGGTGGTGATGTTCACGACGCAGTTCGAGCGCTGCTTGATCACCTTGAGGAACGGCGCGAAGGCTTCCGTCGACTGGTCGGGCTTGCCGTCCTTTGGATCACGCGCGTGGAGATGAACCACCGCCGCGCCCGCTTCCGCCGCGCCGATCGCCGCATCCGCGATCTCCTCAGCGGTGATCGGCAGGTGCGGCGACATCGAAGGTGTATGGATCGAGCCGGTGACGGCGCACGTAATGATGACTTTGCGGGACGACTTGGCCATACGAGCGTTTCCCTTTGTTTCTTTTGATAATCAGCGCGCGGCGAGACTGCCGAGCTTCGCTTCGACGAGGCGTGCATAGAGCGCCGAGCCGAGCGGCAGGATCTCGTCGTTGAAAATGTAGCCTGGGTTGTGCACGGGCACGCTGGTCGCCGTCCCCGCGCCGCCGTTGCCGATGTGGATGTAGGCGCCCTTGCACTTTTCGAGCATGAAGGAGAAGTCCTCCGAGCCCATCACGAGGCTGCGGTTGGGCTCGATGTTCTCGCGGCCAACCAGCTCAGCGGCACGATCGATGATGAACTTCGTCTCCGCTTCTTCGTTCACGAGCGGCGCGAACTTGACGTCGAAGTCAACCGTCGCGGTGGCACCGAATGCGGCGGTCGTTCCCGCCACCGTGCGCCGCATGGCCGCCTCGATCTTGTCCATCACCTCGCGGGTGAACGTCCGCACGGTGCCCTTGATGCTCGCGGTCTGCGGGATCACGTTGTAGGCGTCACCGCTCTTGATCGCGGTGCAGCTCACGACAGCGGTATCGATCGGCTTGACGTTGCGCGACACGATCGCCTGCAGCGACGTGACGACGTGGCTCGCGACGAGAACGGGATCGACCGACTCCTCCGGCCGCGCGCCATGCGAGCCGCGCCCGGTGATGGCGATATCGAAGAATGCGCCGCCCGCCATCATCGTGCCGGGGCGGATCGCGAACTTGCCGACCGGCATACCCGGCGTGTTGTGCATGCCGAACACGCTGTCGCAGGGGAACCGCTCGAACAGCTTGTCCTCGAGCATCGCCAGCGCACCGCCGATGCCTTCCTCGGCCGGCTGGAAAATGAAATAGACGGTGCCGTCGAAGCGCTTCGTCTCGGCAAGGTAGCGCGCAGCACCCAGCAGCATCGTGGTGTGCCCGTCGTGGCCGCAGGCATGCATGACGCCAGGCTTCGTCGACTTGTAGGGCACGTCGGCGATCTCATCGATCGGCAGCGCATCCATATCGGCACGCAGGCCAATCGACGGGCCATTGCCGGTCTGCAGTACGCCGACGACGCCGGTCTTGCCCACATTGCGATGCACAGTGATGCCGAGCTCGGTGAGCTTCTTCGCAACGAAATCGCTGGTGCGGTGCTCATCGAAGCCGAGTTCGGGATGGGCGTGCAAATCGCGGCGCCATGCGGTCAGATCGTCGTGGAAAGCCTTGATCGCTTCGAGAGACTGCATAGGTCGGTTCACTCCGCCACAATTCCAATGATCCGTTCAATCTAACCCCTTGCCAATCCATGGCAAGTGCGGCCAGCAGCGCTCAGCCCCCCGGCTTTACGATATCTCGCAGCGCCGAGATTTCCTCACGCAGCGCCCTGATCTCCCCCATCAGCAGCTCGTTCTGCTGGGTCTGCTGCTTGGCGTCGGCGTGCAGCTTCGTCGCGTCCTCGTGCAGCAAGTCGGCGTCGTCCTTGGCGGCCTGCTCCATCGCGTTGACGATGATCGCGATGAACAGGTTGAGCACCGCGAACGTCACCATCAGGATGAAGGGAATAAAGAACAGCCACGCATAGGGATAGACCTTCATGATCGGCCGCACCGCGCCGTCGGCCCAGTTTTCGAGCGTCATGATTTGGAACAGGGTGAACAGCGACCGCGGCAGGCTGCCGAACAGCTCGTCGAACTCGCTGCCGAACAGCTTGGTCGCCATCACCGCGCAGATGTAGAAGATGATCGCCAGCAGCGCGATCACCGAGCCGAGCGACGGGATCGCAAAGAGCAGCGCCTCGACCACACGCCGCATGCTCGGCACGACCGAGACGATGCGCACAGCGCGCAGGATGCGCAGCGCACGCATGACCGACAGCCCGCCGCCCATCGGCAGCAGCGCGATGCCGACGATCGTGAAATCGAAGATGTTCCAGGGATCCTTGAAATAGGAAAGCCGGTAGACGATCAGCTTCGCTGCGATCTCCAGGCAGAAGATGATGAGCGCGAGATTGTCGATGATCGCGAGCGGCCCGCGTAGCGCCTGCCCGATCGAAGGGATCGTCTCGAGGCCAAGCCCGATCGCGTTGATGACGATGACGCCGATGATGAATTTCTGGAACCACCCCGCCTCGACGATCCGTTGCAGCGTCGAGGCCTCACGGGCAGGATTCTCGGTTGAAGTCACGGCCACCCCCTGGAATTCGGCGAAAAGCGGCGCAACATCCGCCGCAACGGCGTCTTTGACAAGGCCGCAAGACGCGGGGCCGCCGACTTGCCCGCAATCTGTTGCACAACTTTCCGATCTACTGGGCTAACATCGCTCATTTCCGGTGGCCGACGGGGCGCTGTGTCACATTTCGATGGTTCGAGATTCGACGATTTGAGACGGGCTGAACACACCTCGCAGCCGACGATAGCCGGCACGATTCGCCATCGGCTGGGCCGCGCTCTCGGCGCTGTCGGCAATATGCTCGCGCCGGCCGTCTGCCTCTCCTGTCACGATCGAATCGCGGCCCATGACGCGCTGTGTGCGGGCTGCTGGCAGCAGATCTCGTTCATCACGCCGCCGCTGTGCGATCGCCTCGGCCTGCCGCTTCCCTTCGGCGGCGAAGGACCACTGATTTCAGCCGCGGCGGCAGCCGATCCGCCACCTTATGATCGCGCCCGCGCCGCTGCGGTGTTCGATACGGTCGTGCGCGAGCTGATCCATGGCTTCAAGTATTCCGACCGCCATGAAGCCCGCCGGCTGCTCGCACGCTGGATGGCCGGCGCGGGCGCCGAATTGCTCGCCGACGCCGACCTGGTCGTGCCGGTGCCGATGACGCGCTGGCGGCTGATCCGGCGACAGTTCAATCAGGCGGCCCTGCTCGGCCGCGAGGTGTCGCGCTTGAGCGGCGTGCGGTTCGATCCGGCGGCGCTGCGCAAGACGCGAACGACTCCCACCCAGGTCGGCGCATCCGCGCGTCAACGCGCCGAGAATGTCGCGGGGGCCTTCGCCGTTCCGGCTGGCGCGCGCAACCGGGTGGCAGGTGCCGCGATTGTCCTGATCGATGATGTCATTACGACTGGTGCGACGGTTTCCGCGTGCGCGCGCGCCTTGCGGGCCGCAGGCGCCCGGCGAATCGACGTGCTCGCGGCGGCCATGGTTGCAGATCCACGCCGCGTCGATCTCTGACCACGACGCGCGCAGTATTGCACTGCGGGCGCTTCAGATGATCGAGGTGGACATTTCCAAGTGAACGATGGGCGCACTACATTGTTGTGCAACAATATCCCTCCTTCCTTCAGGGCGCCCCCATCCATGGCTAAAATCGTCGTCTATACGATCGACTGGTGTCCCTACTGCGAAGCAGCGCTCGAGCTGCTGTCCAGGAAGGGCGTTGCCTTCGAGGAGATCAACTTGACTGGCAAGTCCGCCGAACGCGCCAAGCTGCGCGACGAAACCGGCAGCTCGACCGTGCCGCAGATCTACATCGGCGAAACGCACGTCGGCGGGTGCGACGACCTTTACGCACTCGATCGCGCGGGGCGGCTCGATCCGCTGCTCGCGCAGGTGACCTAGCGCGATGCTCGAACCCATCCAATCGCCGGCACTCGCCGCCATCGACGGCGTCGCACATGGCTTTTTCACGCGGCGCGGCGGTGTGTCAGATGGCATTTACGCCTCACTCAACTGCGGCCCCGGATCGCGCGATGACCGCACCGCAGTGACCGAAAACCGGCGCCGTGTCGCCGCCCGTCTCGGTGTCGAGGCGAGCCATCTCGTCACCTGCCACCAGCACCACAGCACAGATGCGATCGTGGTTACCGAGCCCTGGACCTTCGACGCGATGCCGAAGGCGGATGGTCTGGTGACCGCAACGCCAGGAATCGCGGTCGCGGCGCTTGCAGCCGATTGTGCGCCCGTACTGTTCGCGGATCCGGAGGCGAGGATCGTCGCCGCGACGCACGCCGGCTGGAAAGGCGCACTCGGTGGCGTTCTCGAATCGACCGTCGCAACCATGGAGCGGCTCGGCGCGCGACGCGGCAATATCCGCGCCGTGCTCGGCCCGTGCATCGGTCCCGCGGCCTACGAAGTCGGCCCCGAGTTCGAAAAAGCGTTTACCGACAAAGCCCAGGACTACAGCGTTTACTTTAATCGGCCGATCGGTCGAACGCGCTCATACTTCGACCTCCCGGCGTTCGTTCTCGGCCGCCTCGAGGGCATGAACCTCGGCACCGTGGAGAGCCAGACGCGGTGCACGTATCATCATGAACAGGACTTGTTCAGCTATCGCCGCACGACCCATCGCCACGAGCCAGACTATGGGCGCCAAATATCCGCCATCGTATTGCTCTAACTTTTCCACAGTTTCTCCGTCTAGTACGCGCTAAGTGGTACTTGAAGAACAGAAAAGCGGGCGTCGCCGTCTGGACGGTCGATGGGCCAACAGTTACAGGATTCGCAAAGGGTACCGGAGTCGGGGGAAGGCTCGAGACCGCAAAGTTTGTACGTCGGTCGCCGGTTGTCAGCGGATTCACATTCAAGGGGGCGTCATCGTGACGAACTTCGACGCTGCAACGACATCATGGGGCCGGGCACGCAGATGCGCTCCGGTCGCTATCGTCGCCATGGCACTCGCGTTGACGGGCTGCGAGTCGAGCGGCTCCGTCTTCGGCGGGCTTTCGCCGTCATCGACGGTGGCGACACCAGAACCGGCCAAGCCGGCACCGCAGGTGACGCTGGCACGCATCACGCTCGCGCCGGTGATCGGCGCGCCTGATGCTGTTTCACGGCAGATCGCGGAGCAGATCGTGCAGGCTGGCGAGCGCCAGCGCATCACGCTGATCAATGATCGCGACGCCAGGAACGAATACACGCTGCGCGGCTACGTCGTGGCCTCGAAGGATCGCTCGCAGACGAAGATCTCGTACATCTGGGATCTCACCGATGCGACAGGCAAGCGCGTCAATCGCGTCACCGGCGAAGAGCAGGCACCGGCCGGCGCCGCCAAGGATCCGTGGGTCGCGGTAACGGCCGCTGTCACGCAGACGATCGCGGACAAGACCGCGGCTTCGCTCGCCACATGGCTCGCCGCGAACCGGCCCGCGAGTGTACCCGTCGCGGCCCAGCAGCCCGGCGCGGGTGCGCCAAGGACTGCGCCTGCGCCGACGCCCGCAGTCGCCGCACCGTTATCTCCCTCACCGGAGCCGGTTGCAGCACGCGGCCCGGCAACGGCCAGCCTGCCTCCCGCGACACAGGACGTCGCCGCGATCGTTCCCGCGGTCAACGGTGCCCCTGGCGATGGCAACACTGCACTCTCGAGCGCGCTACAGCGTGAGCTGTCCCGCCAGGGCGTGACGCTCGCCAATCGTCCGGGCGCCTCATACCGGATCGAGGGCAAAGTCGCGATGGGAGCGCCGGCCGAAGGCAAGCAGTCCATCCAGATCGACTGGCTGGTCCGTGACCCGCAGGGCCGCTCTCTCGGCACGGTCTCGCAGAAGAATGACATTCCCGAGGGCTCGCTCGACAGCTCCTGGGGCAATACGGCGGACGCAGCGGCTGGCGCAGCAGCGCAAGGCATCCTCAAGCTGTTGCCGCAGCCCCGCGCGGTCAACTGATCCTCGATCGACATGAATTGACGTGAGAACATCCCGGCCCCGTGCCGGGATGTTGCGTTTCGGGGCGCCTTTATCTCTCCGCACGGCGATGCGCGCACCTTGACCGCCCCGGGCCTGCAACTTAGAGCGCGTCAGCCTTTAATGGCATCGCAGCGGTTCGCGCGAGCGCGCATATATTTGATCTGGAGTCTGATTCACGGCTTCGATGGAACGCTCGCGCTTCCATCTCGACCGATGAGGCTCTAGCGTCGTCGTTCATCGTCATAGAGAAATCCAGGGGAGAGACGTCGTGGCCCGCCACTATCTCAAACGCGCCGCGCTGCAGGCTGGTCCGCGCAACGCCGAAGTCGAAGCCACGGTCCGCCGCATGATCGCCGACGTCGCGGAGCATCGCGACGAAGCGGTGCGCCGCTACGCGCGCGACCTCGACAAGTGGACCGGCGAGTTCCGCGTCCCGCAGTCGCGCATCGAAGAGGTGACACGCACACTGCCGACGACCTTCAAAGAGGATTTCGCCTACTGCCACGCGCAAGTGACTGAGTTTGCGAAACGCCAGAAGGAAAGCCTGCAGGCATTCGAAGTCGAGCTGAAGCCGGGCGTGCTCCTCGGCCAGAAGCTGATCCCGATATCGACTGCGGGCTGCTACATTCCCGGCGGCAAGTATCCGCTGATCTCGGCGGCGATCATGAGCGTCGGCACGGCGAAGGTGGCGGGCGTGGAGCGCATCGTCGCCGCAGCACCGCCCCGCGGGCCCGACGGTATCTATCCGCAGACGCTCTACGCGCTGCATCACTCGGGCGCCGACGAGATCTACTGCGTCGGCGGCGTGCAGGCGATGGCGGCGATGGCCTACGGCTGCGTCGGGATGCCTCGCGTCGACATGATCACTGGCCCCGGCAATCCCTATGTCGCGGAAGCGAAGCGCCAGCTCTTCGGCATGGTCGGCATCGATCTCCCGGCTGGTCCGACCGAGATCCTCGTGATTGCCGATGATACCGCCGATCCCGCGCTCGTCGCCACCGACTTGCTCGGCCAGGCAGAGCATGGCCCCGACAGCCCGGCGTGGTTCGTGACAACGTCAGAGAAGATGGGCCGCGCCGTCCTCGCCGAGATCGAGCTGCAATTGAAGACGCTGCCGACGCGGGAGGTTGCCTCGCGCTCTTGGGCCGACTGGGGTGAGATCGTCGTTGTCGATGGCGGCGATGACGAGGCAATCGCCGTTTCCGATGAATACGCGCCCGAGCATCTCGAGATCCAGACGGGCCGCGACGACTACTACCTCGAGAAACTGAAGAACTACGGGTCGCTGTTCGTCGGCGAAGAGTCGACCGTCGCCTACGGCGACAAGGGCATCGGTACCAATCACACGCTGCCGACGGCAGGTGCGGCGCGCTACACCGGCGGCCTGTGGGTCGGGAAGTTCATCAAGACGGTCACCTATCAGCGGCTGACGCGCCGGGCCTCGCTCGAAGCGGCGCCGATCATGGCCCGCGTCTGCCACGAAGAAGGGATGCTCGCACACGAGATCACAGCGACGGTGCGCGAGAAGCGGTTCGCAGGAGCCAACTAAACGAAACGGCGTGAGACGCGAAGCCCGCGTCTCACGCCGTACGATTCAAGGCAGCAACTGCGTATTACGAACACACCCGCTGGCGCGCCGTGCAGGTCGGCAGAACCGTCGGGCCAGTTACGCACTTCATCATGATCGGACCACGGGGCTTCAGCCCCTTCATCGCAATCGAGTTCTTCAGCACTGTCGTCGCCGAATACTTGGCGAGATCCTCGGTGATCATCGTCGCCGTAGCGCCGGCACGCACGCACTTCGCTTCCGCACCCGTGCTCATCACGCCACCCGTCAGCAGCACGGCTGCCGCTGTCGCCAGAAAAATATGATGCAGCTTATTCATTGCGTGTCTCCGTGTTGAAAATTCGTCGACTCGCAATCCATAGGCTGCGAGAGCACGCCCACAAAGGGCGGCCCCCATGTTTCCATCCAAGCTATGCTGCTTTCCTGCGAAGCGTTGCTGTTGCGCCACGCAACGCAGGACACGCAAAGGCCGGTCGGGCAAAACCCAACCGGCCATAGTCGACGTTCGTCGAACTGATTGCGCGCCGATCAGCCCTTAGGTTCGTCGATGCCGTACTGACGCGCGGTCGGCTCGGCCGCGTGACGCGCCGGACCGTACGTGCGCCGCGTCGTCCCGGCCTCATAGCTCTCCGCGCTGCGCGTGCGCTGATAGGAACGGCCGGCCTTCGAGCGCCGTGACTTCGACGCACCGAGCGCCATCCGGTTCGACCACTTGCGGTTCGACGCGGTGCGCGACCGGCCGCCGCTGCCGAGCGAAACAAAGTGGTGACCAATGTCGACGTGGATGTGGCCCATGTGCGCGTAGGTCATGGTGCCGCCCGACCGATGGTTCTTGATCAGCCAATTGACGATCGCGCCTTTGCGGCTACCGGCGCTGAAGTCCACCGCGTTGCCGCTGGCGTGACGCGAAATTCTGCCCGTTCCCGCAATGCGCGCACCGGGGCGGCACGTCGAGATGAGCTGCACCGCGCCGAACCGCTGCTCGATGCGCGACAGCAGATTGCGCGCTGCACTTGTCAGGCAGGCGCGCGATGCGGATGCGCCGCCTTTCGAAGGCCGCGCTTCGGCGGGACCACCGAGCCAGGCGCTCGCTGCGATCAACGCACAAGCAAACGAAACGGATGTGATCCGCTTGATCATACTCAACTCCAGGGTTTGTTACAGTTGGGTTGGCTCGGCGCGGCGCGGCAATGAGTGCCGAGGGCGCTAATGAGGAATGGCCGCGCTCCGCGCGCACCATGCGGCCGGCAACCGCGGGGATGCGGCGCGACCTTCGACGTCCACTCAGAAGTCGGCGTCGGTTGGCGGGAAGATACCGCCGGATGTGACGAGATTGAGAACTAAAAATCGGCCGCGCGCGAATGTCGCAGAAAATACGTGCCGTCCAATAACTTGTCGCACCGCGTGCTCACTTCGAGATAACGCCGGGCACCGCGTGGGATGCCCGGCGTATTCACGTGATGCCCGCGTCGGTTAGTGCTCCGGCATCGGGAACTTCGCATTCGGATCGAGAAACCGGTCGAGCACGTTGCGAATGAGACGCGAGACGTTGTTCTTGCCGCCGTCGTGCAACAGCGAGCCACAGAAAGTGATCGATCCGGTCGAGAACACGGCGCCGTTGTTCGGCGTCTCGAAGAATGTGAGATCGGCGCGGATCAGCTCATCGTCAGGCACACCTGGCAGTGTCGTGATGTGCGTCAGGCGTTCCTCGGGAACGAGCACCCATGGCGCTTCCGGCTCATGGCCTTCCGACGAGCCGAGCACGACAGCGTGCGCAGGCGTGCCGAGCCGCTTGTCGGCTCGATCGAGTTCGAAGCCCGCCGCGCCATGCCCCGAGAGACCAAACCCGCCGATCAATTCGTCCGGCGCAATACCGTCGAGGATCCAGGCCGCGCGTGACGAACGCGCATCCTCCGCCTGTCGATAATGCGAGCCGACGAAGTTGCCTTGCGCCGTGAAGCCCACACCTGCAAGCCGTTGCGGCGGACGCCCATTGCGTCGCCACAGTCCGCCGTACTCGCCATCGAACGCGTTGTAGTATTCGCCTGCTTCCGCCGCCCACGCGCGGATGCCGCCTTCGCCGCGCCGGATCTCGATGGCAGCCGGCACTTCCTTGTGACGTGCGACCTTCCAGTAGAAGCCGTTACCGCCGAGGTACATGAAACGGCCGCCACCATCGCGATAGGCTTCGATCGCATCGAGCATCGCGCTGGTGTGGTACTCGGGATGGCTGCCTGTCGTTACGGCAAGATAGGGCCTGAGCACATCGACGCCTTCGTTATCGAGCTCGAAGTCGGTGATGACGTCGTAGGCGATACCCTGCTGCTCGAGCCATGCGATGAGATGGCTGTCGGCTGGATAATGACGCAGGCCCGAGGCGCGGATCGCAGGATCGGGATACGTCAGGTAGCCCGAGCGCACATTCAGCATCGGCCGCAGCCACGAGGCATGACAGATGCCGCTGCCATCGGTGTGGTAGTTGTAAGTCGAGAAGCCGTACTCGCGATGCTCCGCTGCATTGTCGAGATAGCCGCCCCACGCCTTGGCCTGCGCCTTCCACTGGGCGAGCCATTGCGCACTGGCCGCCTCCGGCCGCGCGTGATTGTGATAGACGGTGTACGTGTAGGTCGAGACGAGCACCGCCAGATCAGCCGTCTTGGTGCCCTTCGGCGGCACCACCGAGAACGGGATATTCTCCTCACCATTCTTGCTCGCCAGACGCACCGCGTAGTTTCCGGAGCGCGTTCCCGCAGGCACCGTCCACGTGAACGATGTCGCCCAGCCGCAATCGTAGATATCGTCCTCGTGGAAATGGATGGCGCCGTACTGATCGGGCGCATGGCGGAAGCACATTTCCCGGCCTGTCCAGTTCGATCCCGTCATCGCGCGTGCGGGCAAGTTGACCAGCTGGCCGTGGTGCGCGCCGGGACCCGCATCAAGAAAACGGATGGACGACATCTCCTTGGAGAAGTCCCAGCTCGCGATGACGCCCGGCGCCGCAGGGTTCGCCGCGAGCACCTCGACCATCGCCTCATCGGCCGCGACCGCAGCGATCACAGGCCGCTCGATCTTGCCGTTGAAATGGCCCTTCACGGGCGCGCCCCCGAGGGCACCGATGATCCAGGGCATACCCGCTACGGGAAGCGTCGCAGCGCCCGCCTCCAGCGTCATGGACGCCGTGCGCGCTTTGCCGACCGGCTTGCCGCCTTCGATCCGCACCTGCCCAGCGGTGAGCGTCGCCGTTGCGGCATCGTAGACGGCGAACACGCGATACCACTTGCGGTCCTCGAGCGGCACGCGGGTCTTGATGCGCGTCGCGCCAAGCAGCGCCTCGATGCTGCCGTCCTCACCGACGGCCAGCGCAATGCCGCGCCGCACGCTCGGATCGTACACCGAGAGGATGCCCTGCCGCCGCTTCGCCCCGGTCAAGGTCGGCCAGATCGTCGCGACGAGCGTCAGGCTACCTTGTGCGCCGAGATCGACCGCTTGCTCCACAATGCCGTGCGAGCCTGCGTGAATGGGCTGGAAACGACCGGGATACTCCTTGGCGAAATCGGCCTGCACTGCCTCCTCCACCAGCCCCGGACCGGCTGGGTTGGCGTCGGCACAGATCACACGAACGAGCCGCGCGGCGAAGGGAGTATCCTCCGCGCTCGAAACCTTGAACGCGATCGTCTCTCCCGGACGGACGGACATCCGGTCGGCATAGCCGGCTAGTGGAAGCATTGCTTGGTATCCCGGTTGACTGCGATGTGAGTGTTGAATGGGGAAACCGTTAACGGCGGAAGTCAAGAGTTTCGCACCGCCGCACCGGTCAAGCCTCGACAATCTCCGGAAGAAAATGCCGAAGTTTTGGGCGCCACTTAAGTCCGGATTGCAAAAATCCACGAGGCAATCCAATACTCGCGACGGACGTCGCTCACTTTTACGGGTGACACGGAGTTCATCCGAGCAGGTCCGCTTAAGTCCAGGGAGAAACGGATAAAATGACAGACTCACCTAAGACGATGAAGAGGCGCCAGTTTCTCAAGGGGGCGGCTGTTGCGGGCGCCGCCGCGGGAACATCGGCGATCGTGACGCCCGCCATTGCTCAGTCGCGCATTGAATGGAAGATGGTCACCACGTGGCCGAAGAATTTCCCCGGCCAGGGCACCAGCGCCGTTCGCCTCGCGAACTCGATCGAGGCCGCCACCGAAGGCCGTCTCAAGGTCACCGTTTACTCGGCAGGTGAAATCGTACCGGCGTTCGAGAGCTTCGACGCCGTCACGCGCGGCGCTGCCGACCTGATGCACGCGACGCCATACTACTGGCCGAACAAGAGCAAGGCGCTCATGTTCTTCTCGACCGTGCCATACGGCCTGACGACATCCGAGCAGGAAGCCTGGATGCAGTTCGGCGGCGGCCAGCAGCTTTGGGACAAGGTGCTGGATCCGTTCGGTCTCAAGGGCTTCCATGGCGGCTCTACCGGCGTGCAGATGGGCGGCTGGTTCAACAAGGAAATCACCAGCGCCGCCAGC
>CAZKZT010000084.1:10005-12107 GCA_964557265.1 uncultured Hyphomicrobium sp. | reverse complement strand
ACTTGAACAGGTAACATCAGCGCTATCGGCAGGCTCGACCATGGCGCGGCTAACCTTGCCGCCGTCATCCCGACTGTACGATGAACCAATGTCACCAGGAGAGAGGAAACACCGCCATGATCTACGAGCTCAGGGTTTACCATTGCGTCCCCGGCCGCCTGCCAAACCTGCTCAAGCGATTCGAAACGATCACGCTCAAGATCTGGGAGAAGCACGGGATCAAGCAGGCGGGCTTCTGGACCGTACTGGTCGGCGATACGAACCAGGCGCTCTACTATCTCCTCGCCTTCGACAGCATGGCGGACCGCGAGGCGCGCTGGAATACCTTCCAAAGCGACCCCGAATGGATTGCCGCCCGCGCCGAAACCGAAAAGGACGGCCCGATCGTGGCCCGCATCGAAAACCAGTTCCTGGCTCCGACCGCCTTCTCGAGCGTGAAGTAGGCGCGATATTTGCCGCGGTCCGCAACGGCTTCGGCTAATGCGGCCGCGGCACGGCCTCGCCGGCCCGCGACCCAACCTCGCGGTCTTCAGGCTGCCGACAACATGCTTTCAAACAATTTCCGGCCATCGACCGAGCCGAGCAGCGCTTCCGCCGCGTTCTCGGGATGCGGCATCATGCCGAGGATGCGGCCGGTCGGATCACAGATACCTGCGATATTGCGTTGAGCGCCGTTGGCGTTGGCTTCCGACGTCACGTTCCCGTTGGGATCGCAGTAGCGGAACACCACCTGCCCATCGCCTTCGAGGCGATCGAGGGTCGCCGGATCGGCGAAGTAATTGCCGTCGCCATGGGCACAGATCATCTGCGCCACTTCGCCTTGGTTATAGCGCCGCGTGTAATGCGTCCGTGTGTTCTCGACCTTGAGCCACACGTCCTTGCAGATGAACTTGAGCGAGGCGTTACGCTGGAGAACGCCCGGCAGCAGGCCGGTTTCGCAGAGGATCTGGAAGCCGTTGCAGATGCCGAGTACCGGAACACCGGCCTTCGCCTTGGCGACCACGTCGCGCATGATCGGCGAATGCGCCGCCATCGCGCCGCAGCGCAGATAGTCGCCGAACGAGAACCCGCCCGGCAGCACGATCAGGTCGGACTGCGGAACCTCGCTGTCCCCGTGCCACACGATCTGCGGCGCAGCCCCCGTCACATCCGCCAGCACGTCGGCGACATCGCGCTCGCGATTGGTGCCGGGAAACACGATCACCGAAGTCTTCATGGCGCGATCCTCGTTTCGTCAGCTCAGCTTTTCGCCAGCTCGAACGCGTAGTCTTCGATCACGGTATTGGCCAACAGCTCTTGGCACATCCGATCGACTTCGGCGCGGGCGGCGGCCTCGTCGGTCGCGGCGAGGTCGACCTCGATGTATTTGCCCTGCCGGACTTCCTCGACGCCGGAGAAACCGAGGCTGCCGAGCGCGTTCTGGATCGCCTTTCCCTGGGGATCGAGGACGCCGTTCTTGAGCGTAATGCGGATGCGGGCTTTCATGCGTGGTCCGTCGGCGGTTGTCTTGGTCCGGATTTCGTTGGAGACACATGCCCGCTCATGGCTGCCGATACAAGAGCCGAAGCGCCGCAATCTGTCTTCAATCGGCCCTCCAGGGGAGGAATGAACATGAATCATGCCATGATCATCGGCGCCAGCGGCATCACCGGCGGCTATCTCCTGCGCGAGATCGCAAGCCAGGAGGGCTGGAAGGTCACCGGGCTCTGCCGAAATCCGCCCGAGGGTGCCTCCCCGGCACATGTCCGTTGGCTACCCGTCGACCTGACCGATCGCGCCGCCGCCACCGCCCGGCTGAGCGGTCTCGACGATGTGACGCACATTTTCTACTGCGGTTTCATCCCCCTCGCCCCGAACGAGCAGCATCTGCCCGCCAACGGCAACGTCGCGGCAAACCTCGCGCTCCTCGCCAACGCCGTCGAACCGGTCGCTGCGGCCAGCAAGGGTTTGCGCCACGTCCAGGTCATGCAGGGAACGAAGTACTACGGTTCCCACATCGGCGCCTTCAAGACACCGGCCAAGGAGGACGACCCGCGCCACATGGCGCCGAATTTCTACTTCGACCAGCAGGACTACGTGGCCACCCTGCAGCGGCGGAAACC
>CAZKZT010000084.1:0-9995 GCA_964557265.1 uncultured Hyphomicrobium sp. | reverse complement strand
CACGGTGATGGGCTTCTCGGTCGGCAATCCGATGAACCTGCTCGCCGGGATCGCTGTCTACGCAGCGATCTCGAAGGAGCTGGGGCTGCCGCTGAAGTTTCCGGGGCTCGAAGGCCATTACCGCGCCGTCTATCAGGTCACGGACGCGGGCCTCCTCGCGCGCGCCGCACTTTGGGCCGCGACCACGCCCGCCTGCGCCAATCAAGCCTTCAACATCACCAACGGCGACTATTTCCGCTGGGAAAGCCTGTGGCCGCGCATCGCCGACCTGTTCGGGATGAAGGCGGGCGGCGTGCAGCCCATCGATCTCGTGAGCTTCATGGCCGACAAGGCACCACTGTGGGATCGCATGGTGGAGAAACATGGCCTCATGCGCACGCCCTTCGCAAAAGCCGTCAACTGGGCCTTCCCGAACTACGTCTTCAAGGCGACGTGGGATCAGATGTCCGACATGACGCGCGCGCGCCAGCACGGTTTCACCGAATGCTACGACAGCGAGGAGCGGATCCTCGAGCAGCTCGCGGAATTGAAGAAGGCGCGGTTCGTGGCTTGAGTTTTATTTCCCGCGACCGCCGACGGACCCGACCCTTTCCGGGCCGTGAGCAGGGCGAGGTCCGCTACGAGATGGTGCGCCCGAATTGAGCGGGGACACGAACCGTCGTGAGCGGCTCAGGCGCCTCGTCCCGCTCCCCACCAGCTCAGGAAGGCGTCCGGTTCAGAAGTCGGAGATGATCCCGCCCTTTTCCCAGTCGCCATAGCGGGCGGGGTCCGGACCGGCCTGCCCCCCCTTCTCCACCGGCTGCGGCTTGGCCTCGGCGTCGCGCAGGCGGCGGCGCTCGTCGGCTTCGGCGAGTGCGCGCTGCGCCTCGGGCGTCAAGGTCCGCGTCGGCGCGGTTTCGGCCTCCGGCCGGGCAGCCGCCGTCTCTTTGTTTTCCTTGGTGGTCACATTCCGATCCTGGTTCTTCGCCGGGTCACTGGCTATTCGCCCCGATCCGCACCATATACCATGCGAACAATCCGTCTGCCCGCTATGTGGTGCGGGCCGGCCGGAAACCAACCTCGGAGCCCTGACGCTAGATGCCACTGAACTTTGCCAAGACTGCAATGCTGCTTGCCTTGCTGACCGCGATCTTCGTCGCGATCGGCGGACTTGCCGGCGGCCAGACCGGCATGGTGATCGCGTTCGTCGTTGCGCTCGCGATGAACGGCTTCAGCCTGTGGAAGTCCGACAAGATGGTCCTCGCGATGCACGAGGCCCAGGAAGTCGACGAGCACTCCGCGCCCGAATATTACAACATGGTCCGCGAGCTCGCCCAGCGCGCCGAGTTGCCGATGCCGCGCGTCTACGTCCTGCACAGCCCGCAGCCCAACGCCTTCGCGACCGGCCGCAACCCGCAGAACTCCGCCGTGGCGGCCTCCACCTCGCTCCTCGAGTCCCTCTCGCGCGAGGAAGTTGCTGGCGTGATGGCGCATGAGCTCGCCCACATCAAGAACCGCGACACGCTGATCATGACGGTTGCTGCCACCATCGGCGGCGCGATCTCGATGCTCGCCCAGTGGCTGCAGTTCCACACGCTCTTTGGCGGCAATCGCAACAGCAACGGCGGTGGCGGCGCGATGTCGCTGATCGCCTCGCTCGCCGCGATCATTCTGGCGCCGATGGCTGCAATGCTGGTGCAGATGGCCATCAGCCGCTCGCGCGAGTATCAAGCCGATCGGCTCGGCGCGATGATCTGCGGCAACCCGTTGTGGCTCGCATCCGCGCTCCACAAGATCAACGCCTATGCCCAGCGGATCGAAAACCCGACAGCCGAGGCGGCGCCCGCGACCGCGCACATGTTCATCATCAACCCGCTTTCCGGACGCGGCATGGATAACTTGTTCTCAACTCACCCGAACACCGACAACCGCATCCACGAGCTGGAAGCGCTGGCGCAGGAAATGCGCGTCACCGACTATCGCGGCACCCCGACGGTCCAGTCGTCGACCCAGGGCGGCCCATGGGACAGCGGCAGCGGCGGCTCATCGGGTGGCCGTCCCCGCGGACCGTGGGGCTGATGGCGTGACACGCGACCGCACGAAACCGCCGCCGCCGTCGAAGCGCCGCTATCGCAAGCCGGATCACGACACCGCCATCCGCCCGGGGCAGCCGGTGTCGCGCGGGCGCAATGACCGCAAACCCGAACGCCGCACCGCGGAACCACCGCCGGCGGCCGGCCTCGAGCCGCGCGTGATGGCAGTCGACATTCTCGACAACGTGCTTGGCCGTGCCAAGACGCTCGACGAAGCGCTGAGCGCGACGCAGTCGGGAGCGCGGCAGCGCGAGATGGCGCCCCGCGACCGCGCTTTCGCGCGCTTGCTGGCAACGACCGTACTGCGCCATCGCGGGCGCCTCTCGGCCGTGGTCAACAAATTCATCGACCGCCCGCTGCCGCGCGAAGCCCGCCGCGCCGAATTGATCCTGCTCGCCGCCGCCGCGCAATTGCTGGTGCTCGCGACGCCCGGTCATGCCGCGATCTATCTCGCCGTCGAACAGGCCCAGCGCGATCCCAAAGCCGAGCGCTACGCGAAGCTCGCCAATGCCGTGCTGCGCAAGGTTGCCGCGCAGGGCCCTGGCATCTACGCCGGGCTCGACGCTGTCACGACGGACGTGCCCGAATGGTTGTGGAGCCGATGGCGTTCGGCCTACGGCAATGACACGGCGCGGCGCATCGCCGAAGCAAGCCTCACCGAGGCCGCGCTCGATCTGAGCGCGAAGGCACCTGCCGACGCTGTCGCCCTCGCGAAAGAGCTCAATGGCATCGTGCTCGCGAACGACTCGATCCGTCTCGCCGAGCATGGCGCGATCGATGAACTGCCCGGCTTCGCGGACGGGACGTGGTGGGTCCAGGACGCGGCTTCGAGCCTGCCCGCGCGGCTGCTCGGAGACGTCTCCGGCAAGCGCGTCGCCGATCTCTGCGCCGCCCCCGGCGGCAAGACGGCCCAGCTTGCGAGCCATGGTGCGCGGGTGATCGCCGTCGATCATGGCGCCGCCCGCCTCACCCGCCTCGATGAGAACATGCGCCGCCTCGGTCTTGCGGATCGCGTGTCGAGCGTGCAGGCGGACGTGCTCGACTGGCGGCCTTCCGAACCCTTCGATGCCGTGCTGCTCGATGCGCCGTGCACCGCGACCGGCACCATCCGCCGGCATCCCGATCTCATGCATCTCAAGTCGGACGCCGATGTGCGCCGTCTCGCGGGGCTGCAGACGCGCTTCCTCGATGCCGCAGCGGTCATGGTCGCGCCGGGCGGCACACTCGTCTATTGCACCTGCTCGCTGGAACCCGAGGAAGGCGAACAGCAGATCACGCGCTTCCTCGAAGCCCACACCGATTTCGCACGCGCGCCGATTACGGCGTCAGAGGTCGGCGGCATCGCGGACTGGGTGACGGCCGACGGCGACCTGCGCACGCTCCCCCACCAGATGCCGGTGGAGGCGCCGTACAAATCGGGAATGGATGGATTCTACGCCGCGCGTCTCGTGCGCAAACCCTGAGCCACGCTCACGCGGCGTGAAACAGGCGCACCGCCTCGTCGCATTCGAACAGATAGAGCAGCGCCCGCACTGCGGCGCCGCGCGGCCCTGAGAGCTTCGGATCGCGCTGCAGGAGCAGCGTCGCGTCATCACGCGCAGCGGCCAGCAGCTCCGTGAAACCCGGCACTTCCGCGACGCGGAACTCCGGCGCGCCGCTCTGGCGCGCGCCCAGCACCTCGCCGCCGCCGCGTAACTCCAGATCCTTCTCCGCGATCTCGAAGCCGTCCTCGGTCGCGCGCATCATTTCCAATCGCGCCTGCGCCGTCTCGCCGAGCGGCCCCTTGTAGAGCAGGATGCAGAACGACTGCCGCGAGCCCCGCCCGACGCGTCCGCGCAACTGATGAAGCTGCGCGAGGCCGAAGCGCTCGGCGTGTTCGATCACCATGATCGACGCGTTCGGCACGTTGACGCCGACCTCGATCACCGTCGTCGCGACCAGCACCGACAAGTTCCCCGCCGAGAACGCGGCCATCGTCGCGTCCTTCGCCGGCCCGGTCATCGCGCCATGCAGGAGGCCGACCTTGCCCTCACCCAATATCTGCGCGAGGTGCGCCGCGCGCGCTTCCGCTGCGGCGAGTTCCGAGGTTTCCGTGCTTTCGATCAGCGGGCACACCCAATAGATCTGAGCGCCTTCGTTCACGGCACGCCGCAAGCCGTCGATGATTTCCTCGATCCGCTCGACATTGGCGAGGCGCGTGTCGACAGGTTTGCGGCCGGCGGGCTTCTCCGTGAGGCGCGACACGTCGAGATCACCGTAGTGCGTCATCAGCAGCGTGCGCGGGATCGGCGTCGCCGTCATCACCAGCACGTCGGTGCCGCCATCGCCGCCTTTCGCCTGCAACGCCAGCCGCTGATGAACGCCGAAGCGATGCTGCTCGTCGATCACCGCGAAGGCAAGATCGTGGAATGTGACGTCATCCTGGAACAGCGCGTGCGTGCCGATCAGGATGTCGACCTCTCCCGCCGCCAGCCGCTCCAGCAGTTCGCGGCGCGGCTTCCCCTTTTCGCGCCCTGTGAGCAAGCCGATGCGCAATCCGGCCGCTGTCGCCAGCGGCTCGATCGTCTCGGCGTGCTGGCGCGCAAGCACTTCGGTCGGCGCCATCAATGCCGCCTGCGTGCCCGCTTCGACCGCGATCGCCATCGACATCAGCGCGACCACCGTCTTGCCCGAACCGACGTCACCCTGCAGCAACCGCAGCATCCGGTGCGGCGCGCCCATATCCTTCTCGATGTCGGCGATCGCCTTCTGCTGTGAGACGGTCAGCGCGAACGGCAGCGCCGCCGCCACGCGGGCGCGCACCTTGCCGTCGCCCCGTGTCTGGCGGCCCGGCCGCGCCTTGAGGCTCTGGCGCACGAGGCCGAGCGCGATCTGCCCCGCAAGCAGTTCGTCGTAGGCGAGGCGCTGCCACGGCGCGCCGCCCGGCGACACGTCACCTGCATCCGCCGGGCGATGCAATCGCTCCAGCGCCTCCCGCAGCGGCGGCCACTGGCGTTTGGCCAGCCAGTCCGGCTCCTGCCATTCGGTCAGTTGCGGCACCCGCTCGAGCACCTGCCGCATCGCCTTGCCGAGCACCTTGCCGGAGAGGCCGGCGGTCAGTGGATACACGGGCTCCAGCAACGGCAGCTCGTCGCGCGCCTCGGGCGCGACGATATAGTCGGGGTGCGTCATCTGCACCCGGTCGTTGTAATGCTCGATGCGGCCCGAGATGAAGCGCACCGCGCCGACCGGCAACTGGCGCTCGATGAACGAGCGCTCGGCGTGGAAGAATACCAGCTCGAGCTGTCCGGTGTCGTCCTCGCACTGGACCTTGTACGGCGCCTTGTTGTTGCCGCGCGGGCTCGGGCGATGCTTGAGCACCCGGACCTCCAGCGTCACGATGGTGCCGGGCAAGGCTGCCGCAATGGTCGGCGCCGCGCGGCGATCGATGACACCGGTCGGCAGGTGCCACAGCAGATCGATCACGCGCGGCTCGGAGATCCCCGGCGGCATCTGCACCGCCTTCTTCAGCAGGGCTTCCAGCCGCGGGCCGACGCCCGTCAGGCCGCGGGCCGAGCCAAACAGGGGAGCGAGCTGATCGGGCCGCATCGGGCGCTTCGGACCTCTTGACACACGACTTGGAACTGCGGTTCCGGGAGGCTATATCACATCCTGTGATACGGTGGGCCGTCGGTCCATCAACCGTCAACAGGCCGCCCTGACCCTGCCGCCATTCAGCGCGCGGGGCTCATCGGATTCCGCGGCCGTCGATCATCCAGCGGTTTCGGGCCGCAAACGGGCCGGTACGCCGGCATGGGAGCAGCGTTTCATGACGACCGAACCTGAGCGCCGCCGCCGCGCCATTTATCGCGCGCGGTACCGGGGGACGAAGGAGCTGGACTGGATGCTCGGCAAGTTTGCGGACGTCCGCGTCGCCGACATGCCGGTCGCCGAGCTGACCGCCTTCGAGGAACTGCTCTCGCTGCCCGAGCCGGATCTGCAGAAGTGGCTGATGAACGGGACCGGCTATCAAGGCAGCTCGCTCTCCGGGCTGATCGACGACATCCGCGCCTTCCACGGCCTCGAGGCCGGCGCGCAGTAAGACACCCAGCATGGCGCAAAAAGAGAAGACCAAGCCGGCCGCCGCCGGTACCGCGATCCTGCCCGGCGAGGAGACGATCCTCGGCGCACCGGACGGCTATGACGCCGCCGTGCTCGCGCGCCTCGCCGATGAGGCCAGTGCGGTTCATGGCGCGCCGCAGACGCTGCTCCACGTTGCCGCCGACGACCGCCGCCTCGAACAGCTCGAAACCGGCCTCGCGTTCTTCGCGCCGAAAACCCGCATCATCGCGATCCCCGCCTGGGACACGGTGCCCTACGATCGCGTCGGCCCCGACAGCGAGATCGTGTCGCGTCGCATGGCCGGCCTCGCACGCCTGACCGGTACGGCGAAAGCACCGACGATCGTGCTCACCACCGTCAACGCGATCCTCCAGCGCGTACCCTCGCGGGAGTTTCTGCGCCGCGCCCTTCGTCAGCTCGCGCCCGGCCAGCGCGTCGACCGCACGCGCTTGATCGAGCGGCTGACGCTCGCCGGCTTCGTGCGTACCGGCACCGTGATGGAACCCGGCGAGTTCGCGGTGCGCGGCTCGCTCGTCGACCTCTTTCCGCCCGGCCGCCAGAGCCCTGTGCGCCTCGACTTCTTCGGCGACACGATCGAGAGCATCAAGGCGTTCGATCCCGAAACCCAGCGCACCGGCAAGATTGTCCAGAAACTGATCCTGATGCCGGTCAGCGAAGTCGCGCACGGCCCCGAAGCCGAGAGCCGCTTCCGCGGCGGCTATGTCGCCGCATTCGGTGCGGTGAAGGGCGACGATCCCCTCTACGAGGCGATCAGCGCCGGCCATCGCTATCCGGGCATGGAGCATTGGCTCGCGCTCTTCCACGAGAAGCTGGAGACGCTGTTCGATTACGCGCCGACCGCAATCCTGAGTTTCGACCCGATGGCGGACGAGACGATCGCCGACCGCCTCGAACAGATCCGCGATCACTATGAGGCGCGCGTCAACGGCCTCGAGACGACCGCTTTCGGCGCCGCGACCTACAAACCGCTACCGCCCGAGCGCACCTACATCACCGCCAAGGAATGGAAGGGCCTCCTCGACAAGCGCTTCCGCCTGCGCTTCGATGCCTTCGGCGCCGCGCCCGCCCCCGGCGCCCGCACGCGCGATTTCGGCGCCCAGCTCGGCCGCACGTTCGCGCCGGAGCGCAATGCGGAAGGCGTCAACGTGTTCGAGGCGGTCGCCGGACACATCAAGAGCCTCATCGCGCAGGGCAAGCGCGTCGTCGTCGCGACCTGGACCAACGGTGCGGGTGAGCGCATTGCGACCGTTCTGTCGGAGCATGGCCTCACACGCCCCACGCGCATTGCCAATCTTGCCGATGGCCTGCTGATGCCACAGGCGATGCCGCTGCTCGCCACACTCGGCCTCGAACGCGGTTTCGAAACCTCTGATCTCGCCGTCATCGCCGAGCAGGACATTCTCGGCGACCGCCTCGTGCGCCCGAAGAAGCGCTCGCGCAAAGCCGCCGACGTCATCACCGAAGCGACGAGCCTCACCACCGGCGATCTCGTTGTCCATGCCGATCACGGTATCGGCCGTTTCGTCGGGCTGAAGACGATCACGGCGCTCGGCGCGCCCTACGATTGCCTCGAGATCGACTACGCGGGCGGCGACAAGTTCTACCTGCCGGTCCAGAACATCGAGCTGCTGTCGCGCTACGGCTCCGACGAAACCAACGCGCAACTCGACCGCCTCGGCGGCCTCGGCTGGCAGACGCGCAAAGCGAAACTCCGCAAACGCCTGCGCGAGATCGCGGGCGAGCTGATCAAGATCGCGGCGCTGCGTCAGCTCAAATCGGCCCCCGCGCTCGAAGCACCGGAAGGCGCGTACGCCGAGTTCGCGGCGCGCTTTCCCCACCAGGAAACCGAGGATCAGGCCGCCAGCATCGAGGCTGTGCTGGGAGATCTCAACTCTGGCCGACCGATGGATCGGCTGGTGTGCGGCGACGTCGGCTTCGGCAAGACCGAGGTGGGCCTGCGGGCCGCGTTCATCGCGGCGATGGCGGGCCTGCAGGTTGCCGTCGTGGTGCCGACGACGCTGCTCGCACGTCAACATCACAAGACGTTCGTCGAGCGCTTCAAGGGACTGCCCGTGCGCATTGGCCGGGCCTCGCGGATGGTCAGCACCAAGGAGCTCAATGAAGTCAAGGCGGGCCTCAAGGACGGCACCATCGACATCGTCGTCGGCACCCACGCGCTGCTTGGCAAGCAGATCGAGTTCGCGCGGCTCGGCCTGCTGATCGTCGACGAGGAGCAGCACTTCGGCGTCGGCCACAAGGAGCGCCTCAAGCAGCTGAAGGAGGACGTCCACGTCCTCACGCTCACTGCAACTCCGATCCCGCGCACGCTGCAGCTTGCGCTCTCGGGCGTCCGCGAGTTGTCATTGATCACGACGCCACCGATCGACCGCCTCGCCGTGCGCACCTATATCTCGCCGTTCGATCCGGTCATCCTGCGCGAGGCGCTGCGCCGCGAACGCCACCGCGGCGGACAGTCGTTCTATGTCGCGCCGCGCATTTCCGATCTCGACGACATCGCCGAGTTCCTCGCCGAGGAAGTGCCGGACCTGCGTGTCATCCGCGCGCACGGCCAGATGTCGCCCGCGCAGCTCGAAGACGTCATGAGCGCCTTCTATGACGGCCAGTACGATGTACTGCTGTCGACGGCGATCGTGGAATCCGGTCTCGACATCCCGAACGCGAACACGCTGATCGTTCATCGCGCCGACATGTTCGGCCTCGCGGCGCTCTATCAGCTCCGCGGCCGCGTCGGACGCTCCAAGACCCGCGCCTACGCCTATCTGACGACGCCGCCCGGCAAGCGCCTCACCGACGGCGCGGAGAAGCGCCTCAAGGTACTCCACTCGCTCGATACGCTCGGGGCCGGCTTCTCGCTCGCCTCGCACGACCTCGACATTCGCGGCGCGGGCAACCTGCTCGGTGACGAGCAGTCGGGCCACATCCGCGAGGTCGGTTTCGAGTTGTACCAGTCGATGCTGGAAGAGGCGATCGAGGCAATCAAGGGTGGCGATCTCGGCGACATCGACGAGCAGTGGAGCCCGCAGATCACGCTCGGCACGCCGATGATGCTGCCCGAGTCCTACGTCACCGATCTGCAGGTCCGCCTCGGGCTCTATCGACGCCTCGCCACCCTCAAGGTCCGCGAGGACATCGACAGCTTTGCCGACGAGCTGGTCGACCGCTTCGGTCCCTTGCCCGGCGAGGTCGAGCACCTGCTCGACGTCGTCGAAATCAAGGCGCTGTGCTTCCGCGCCGGCATCGCGCAGATCGACGCCGGCCCCAAAGGTGCCTCGATCGCCTTCCGCAAAGGGCAGTTTGCCAACGCGAAGGGCCTGGTCACCTTCATCCAGGCCTCGAGGGGCCTCCTCCGCCTGATGCCCGATCAGAAGCTCGTGTTCAGAGCAGAATGGGAACGGCCGGCGGAACGTCTGAAGGGCGTCCGCGTTCTTGCGCAGGAACTGGCGCGGGTCGCCGAAGCCGGATAGCCCTCCGGAGCGCGCGGTCATCACAGTTTCAAATTTCAGCGGGATTGACTTCGCCCGCGGGAAAGCGCACTCACCCGCCCGCTTCTCAGTCCAGAGGGAGACCAGCCATGGCATTCGTCACTGCAGACGTCATTCCAAGCGACGACGAGGAACAACCCTTCAAGGTCGTATTCATGCGCGGCGACGAGATCCTGGCCGAATGGCTGGTCGACTCGCAGGAGGAAGGCGAGGAGCAGTTGCTCGAAGCCATCCGCGAGCTCGGCGAGGATGAGGATCGCGAGGACGGCGAAGAAGACGAGGATGAAGACGACGACGA
>CAZKZT010000083.1:0-12122 GCA_964557265.1 uncultured Hyphomicrobium sp. | reverse complement strand
GCTGCTCAACGGCGAGGGAGGGGTATGGAATGAAGACAGTGGCGTTCCTCACATTGGCCAGCATTGCTGTGTCAGCTTGTGGCAACGAAACGGCCGACGCTGACGTTCCTGTTGTGGTGCGAGCAAAGTCCTATCTGTCTCAGCAGGCTCGAGATCCCGACTCGGTGAAGTTCCGGAATCTCGCGGCTGTGCCTGGCGGGAACGTCTGCGGTGAGGTGAACGCAGCGAACGGTTTTGGCGGAATGAGCGGGTTTAAGCGCTTCATCTACTATGAGCTTTCTACCGGGCCTGGCGTCCAGCTTGAAGCCGATGGCGCCGTAGATTTTCCGGCGGCTTGGCGTGCGATCTGTGATGGCAACGCTGACCAGCTCATAGAGCTCTTGAAGGATAGCTCTCGCTAGGTAGCGGCCCGAATTGGGCCGGCCAACCATACGGGCGGACCGAGTCGGGCTCTGTCCGCCTCCGAACTAGATCAAGCTGGGATGGATTGTTTCCCAGGTGTCGTGAAGCAGATCCAAGACGGTTGAGATGGCGTTCCGCGTCATCGCGTCATCAGGAAACTCATTCAGCCGTGTCTTCAAGACAATGGCGGCGCACATCAGGTTGTCGACAGCAACCACCTTGGCGTCGAAATCTACGGGATCTACGGGATCTACGGGTGATAGCGGCGAGTTCGTCATGCTCGTTCTCCGGTTTAGATCGTGATTGAGACGGGCGCTTCTGCCGTGGTTGCTCGCCTCACCTGTTCATTCTGCACAATCGGCATGCGGAAAATATTCCGGAATTCCGGTAGCAAGCGCATGCGTTGCTGCACATTTTGTGCAGCGTTCGCACAGTTCCCCGGTGACAGCGGTTGCTGTTGCGAACGGAGTCCAGCCATGAGACCTTCTCTTCGAGTCCTGCCACAAAACTGATCCCTGCTTCCCGAGCGGGGAAGGAACCTGATCGTGGCCGGCCCCCGCCCGAGTTTCGATCGCAAGTTTCTTCTCTGCTCGGGGAGCGGTGATCGCTAGGTGGGACTAGTGAGCGACAGCGATCCGCTGATCTTTGCCGTCGACTCCAGCCAGGCTAAGGCTGGGTCGAAGGCGCTGGACGAGCTCACCGCGAGCTCAGATCGGGCCGAGGCCGCCGCACAGCGGCAAGCATTGGCCGCTGCCCGGTTGGCGGAAGCCCAGTCGAAGGCCGCTGTCGCCGCCCAGAGAGCGGAGCAGGAACAGACCAGGCTTGCGATCGCCGCCGCCAAGCTCGCTCATGAGGAACAGCGGGCGCAGTTGATCGCCCTACAGATGGCGGCTGCCGCCGAGAAGGTGGCGCAGGAAGAGGCGAAGGCCGCACAGGCGGTGTCTCTTGCCGAGGCCGCGAGCGCGCGCGCCGCCAAGGCTCAGCTCGATCTCGAGCGCGCACACATGCGGGCGGCGGAGGCGGCGAAGCAGCACGCGGTCGAAGAGGCCGCTCTCGGCGCAGCCGCAGCGCGAGCCCTTCAGGAGCTTACGCAGGTCCAGGCGGTCCAGGTCATCAGGCGCGACGAAGCGATTAGCTGGGGCGTTCAACAGACGGCGCCCCCGATCCATCTGACTGAATCTGATAGCCGGCCCAGGGCATCCGACTGGTACGCGGAGATCGAAGCGCAGCGCCGTGCTGCCGAGGCCGCTGAAGAGTTGAAGGCGGCTCAGGAGCGGGCCGCGAAGGCCGCGAACGACAATCTGAAGGCGTATCAGGGCCTTTTGCAGGTGCTCGACCCGGTCAACGCCGAGCACATCCGCTACGCGCGCCAGCTTCAGGACATCGACAAGGCGGTCGCCGCCGGCAACATCACCTCGGCGTCCTACGAGCAGCAGCTCCGCGCGACCGCGAAATCCCAGCACGAGCATAACCTTAAGGCCCTCGAGGGCGAGGCCGCGACCAACCGGCTGGCGGCGTCTCTGGTAACCGCCGGGGTCAGGCTGGCGGCGTTCGCCGGCGTCGTCGCCATCGTCGGCCTGTCGATGCTGACGCGCGATCTCCTGAACACGGCGAGCGCGTACACGCAGATGGAAGCGCGCCTGACGATGATGTCGGGCTCGCAGGAGGTCGCTCGCGAGCGCATGGACGCGCTCTTCGTCTCCGCCGACCGGGTCCGCGCGCCCGTCGGCGAACTCATCCAGTTGTTCACGCGGTTCTCGCTGGCGACCGAGTCCATGGGGCTGAGCGCCCGGGAGACCATGCGGCTTGTCGAGACCGTCGGCGCTTTAGTCGCCGTATCCGGCGCCTCCGCATCGGAGTCGGCGGCAGGCCTCAGGCAACTCTCGCAGGCGTTCGCGTCCGGGCGGTTCGCTGGCGACGAGTTCCGGTCGGTCGCCGAGAACCTGCCGTCGGTGATGATCGCGTTTCAGGATGTGCTGGGGAAGACCCAGGGCGAGCTGCGCCAGATGGCGCGTGATGGCGAACTGACCGCCCAGGTCATGCACCGGGTCTTCGACGCGATCCACGACAAGGCGCTCAAGGATCTTCAGGAGATGCCGCTGACGCTCAGCCAGGCGGGCACCCTGATGGGCAATGCGTGGGATCGATTCCTCTACGACGTCGACCGCGCGGCCGCGATGACCCCGGCGCTCCGCGATGCGGTCATGGCATTGAAGGACGCGCTCTCGAACCCGGAGGTCATTGAGGCGACCGTCGCCCTGTTCACGCAGATCGCGAACGTGCTCCGGTGGTTCGCTGAGGACGTGATCCCGTTCCTCGCCCGGAACTGGCAAACGATCGCTGTGATGTTCGCGACCTTCGCCGCCGGCGCGGGCACCGCGATGATCACGTGGGCGCTCGGGTTCGCGGCCGCCTTTGGCCCGCTCGCCCCTCTGATCGCCGGCCTTGTGGTCGCGGTCGGCGCGCTCACCGCCGGGGTCATGTGGCTGGTCGGCGCTTTCGAAAGCGAGCGGACGACGCTCGAGGTGCTCACGGCTGCCCACGAGAACCACGAGCGTCAGATCAGAGCCACCGAGCGCGCTCATCGGGAACTGCTCGCTATCGCTCCTGAAATCGAGCGAATGAACAAGAGGCAAGCTGAGAGCTACCTGGAGAAGGCACGGGCTGCATTGGCTGTTGCGGAAGCGCAGATGGCGGTGCT
This sequence comes from uncultured Hyphomicrobium sp., assembly GCA_964557265.1. Classification (GTDB taxonomy): domain Bacteria; phylum Pseudomonadota; class Alphaproteobacteria; order Rhizobiales; family Hyphomicrobiaceae. The sequence goes on along the minus strand of CAZKZT010000083.1, from coordinate 9,019 downwards.
TGGCGTCAACCGCGCCATCGCAGGTGCGACGTCATCGGCATCCGAAATCGCTTATGCGGTCGCCGATGACGCCTATAAGAGCGAACTCAAGCTCCGTCAGGAGAACTCGGACTACGACGCCGCGATCGCCGACCCCTATCTGGAAACGCTCAAGCGACGCCGTGACGCAGCGGAGGCTGCGAAGCTGGCCAACGACCAGATGGAGGCGGCGCTTTCTGGACAGGGCCAGAAGCTGGCCGAGGATATGGCCGGCATCAATGCGATCATCGAGTCGCTGAAGAAGCGGGTTGAAGAAGCCCCGGACTATGCGGGCGGCGGCGCATCAGAAGAGTCGGTTCAGAAACTGCGCGAGCAGTACGACCGGGCGATCAAGATCAAGCGCGAGTACGAGGAATCAGTACGCCAGATCAACGCTGCCCGAGGCCCAAACCTCTCCGACGCCGAAGCCGATCGCATGCTGGTCGAGGCGAAGGAAGAGATGACCGCGAAGCTGGAGGCGCTGGACCGTCAGCGTACACAGTCGAATGCCAAGTCAGTGGATGAGCAGGCGAAGGCGCTCGCCGATCTTCAGCGGGCATATGACCCGCTCGCGGCCGAGCATACGCGGCACCTGAAAGCTCTGAAGGAGATCGACGACCAACTCGGCCGCCACAATGGCCTCACTCTCGCCGAGGCCGATGCCTACCGCGTTGCCGAGGCCGCCTTGCATGCCAAGAACCTGGCGTCGATCGAACAGGCAGCGATCCAGGCGAAGGCCGAGCGTTCAAGAGCTGTCCACGCCGAGGCCGCGCAGACGCTGTCAGACGGCGCCGGAAGTGACTATTGGAGCGGCCTTGAAGCCGGTCTCGACGGCTACCTGGACTCGTTTGAGACCGGCTTCGACCTCATGCAGAGGCTCGGCCGCGATACCTTCCAAGGCATCGAGGATGCCCTCGTCGACTTCGTGCTCACCGGCAAGGCCTCTTTCGGCGACCTGATCAACTCAATGATCGCTGACCTCGTCCGGTTCGCCATTCAGCAGGCGATCATGAAGCCTCTGACGAATTGGTTCATGGGGCTTTTCCACGACGGTGGAATCGTCGGGTCAGGTGGGAGCATCATCAACGTCGGCCGTTTCCACGGTGGCGGTCACGCCGGGGCCGCGAACGACAACGTCGCCGTGAACGCGGCGGTCTTCGGCTCGGCCGAGCGCTATCACGGCGGCGGGGCGACCCGGCAGGCGATGCAGCAGCGGATGGGGCTCGCCAACGACGAGCTTCCGGCGATTCTCCAAATCGGCGAGATCGTGCTGAGCCGCCGCCATGTCCAGAAGCTCCGCGAACACGGGATGCTCGACTACGTCAAGGCGCTGGTCGCCAACGACAACGCTCGCGCGCTCGAGGCCGCGACCGGCACCTACGGTGGTGGTGGCTGGGGCGGCCAGATCGACAGCTACCATGAGGGCGGTGACCTTGGCGGCGGCGGCAGCCGGCGCTCGCCGTTCCCGCCTGGTTTCGGCGGCGGCGGCTTCGGTGGCGCGCCGGGAGCAATCTCGATCAGCATCCCGATTTCGATTGGCGGCGGCGGCGGCGGCGCGGGCTCCGGCGGCCAAGATGATCCGCAGCGGCGAGCGGAGGCCGAACGCCTTGGCCGGGTCATCGAGGGCAAGGTGCGGCAGACCGTCGTTGAGGTGCTTCAGAACGAGCAGCGCCCGCGCGGCCTGCTCAATCCTGGCGGATTCAACTCGTGAGCTTCGACACCTTCATCCCCGATTACCACAGCTACGGCTCGCAGGAGCTCAAGCCGACGTTCAGGGTCCGCCGTGTCGAGTTCGGGGACGCTACCCACTCAGACAGCGCGATGGTGCTGTCAATAGCCGGCGGCCGACGGTCGCGAACCATCGCAGTCTCGACCACCGAATACGTCAAGATCGCGCTTTAAGAAGGAGGGTTAGATGTCCCTGAAACGGACGGTTGGATCGCTCGATGAGGTCCCTGATCATCTCAAGGAATACTATCACCAGCTAGCGCCAGGGGTGTTTCGGCTTGGGCTCGACGAGGATGGGCCAATTACGAATCTGGAAGATCGTCTTCGGCGTGATCTCGATAGGCGTACCACTGAGCGTGATCAGGCCGTTGGCCGACTTGAAGATTACGAGCTTCGCGAGCGCCTTCTCCACCAAGCAAGGGAAGAGGGTCTCGCGATTGATAGATCGGCTGGGGACTATCTCCTGCATTCCGCAAAGAGCGCGGGTTGGAAAGCTGATGGGAACAAGCTCACTGCCTTCAGTCCGAGTGGGTCTTTGGTTTATGGCCACAATGGCGAGACCCCGCTTCGCTATCGCGACTGGTTGAAGAATCATCTCAAAGTCCAAATGCCACGGATCTTTCTGGATCGGGCCGATAACGAGGCATCTGCACAACCCGACGGTTCGACTGCCACGCGAGAAGCGAGCCGAAGCGTCAAACCTTCGCGCTCGAGGATGTCGGTGAAAGAGCGCTCAGCGTTCGTCGCCGAACATGGTCGGGCGAAGTATCTTTCTCTGCCGGAATAACGCTCGTGGGGAGCACGTAGCCGATGCCTGAAACTGCACGACGTTCTCGGCGTCAGACCCCTGCTGAGGCGGATTGTCTAGTCTTAAATATTTGGCATATCGCCGCTCTAGCGCTGCAAAAGGGTGACGGTCGGAGTTGGGAGCTGTTCCATGACGGTCGCTGGCTGGCCGGCGGCGAGTTCATCGTCAAGAACGGCGAGCCTACGGTGTTGGTTGTCGAATTCCTCCCTTGGAGGCCGGATCTGAACACAGTGCCTCTTCGACAGGAGCTCGCTATAACGACGACATCCGCCAGTGCTGGAGCCCGCAGCCGCCGTCGTTGGTTCATCTGCCCCAAGACAGCAGCCCGAGTCGCCACCCTTTACCTTCCGGCCGGTGAAACCGAATTCCGCTCCATGAAGGGATGGAATCTCGCGTACGAGACCACGCTGATGTCGCCTATAGAGCGCATCGAGGCGAGATTGGATGACCTCTTCTCCCGTCTAGGAGCCAGCTACGACGGGATATTCCACGACCCACCGCAGAAACCACAGCGTATGCGGTTCGAGACCTATTGGCAGATCCTCGAGGAGATCGACGCCACGGAATTGGAGTTGATGCGCCTCGAGCAAGGTCCGGAAATGTTGGAACGGAAGCGGGCAGCAAAGCCTCGATCAGCGGCGTTGGAGCGCCAAAGAGCCAATATTTCGAGGTTTGGGTCAAAAATTCTCGGAAGAGGGGAGCGCTTCAGTGTGTTGAAGTCGCGCGTAAGGTGTCAGTTCTGAGCCACAAGTAGGTTAGGTGCTCAACCGTCCGCCGTCAGCGTGGTGCAAATGTTAGAGTTAGGGACACGGGCCTAGAAACACGAATTCGAGGCGCCGTGCAGGGGGCAGTCTTTGACGAAAACGGTTTTTGTTGTCGGAGCCGGAGCCAGCTTTGAATTCGGGCTGCCTCTCGGATCGACATTGCTCGACGATATCTGGAAGCAGCTCCAGAGCGTGCGCGACCCGATCACTTCGCCCAGCAACGACAAGTACGACTTGGGAAGGATCATCGCGCACAGCAGCGGCATCACCGAAGCTCACAAAAACACGGCAGAGAGGCTCCAGACCGCCCTGACATTCGCGCTGAGCATCGATCGCCTTCTGGATCAAAGAGCCGAAGAACCAGATCTCGTGGAGATGGGGAAGCGGGCCATCGCGGTTGCGATTGCTACTGCAGAGCGGCGCAGCTCACTCGGGAAACTCGGCATGCAGAAAACTGGGCAAGACCACCTCCGCCACCCCCTGTTTGAGGACAGGACGGCGACCACATTGCGCGGCCTCAGCCCTACATGGCTCTTCCGCGTCATGCAGATGCTGGGTGAACGCCTAGGGCCGAAGACGATCGGGAGCGCCTTTGACGAGCTTACATTTGTTACATTCAACTATGACCGCTGCATTGAGCAATATCTCTATTTCACGCTCGTCAACGCGTGGCATGTGCCGCCTGCGGATGCGGCGGAGATCGTGCGAAACAACGTCCGCGTCCTGCACGTATACGGAGATCTCGGGCGGCTGACGTTTCACGGCGTCCAGCCGACCGGCTATGGCGTTGTCGACCCAGTGCTCCTAGGTGCTGCGTCGCGTCTAAGGACGTTCACAGAGCAAATCGATACCGCTTGGCTCGATCAAATTAGGGCGACGCTAGCCGACGCCCAACACGTCGTATTTCTAGGGTTCTCGTTCGAGGAACGGAACTGCAAGCTTCTGTTTGCTGACGGCCCGCCGCCAGGTGCATCGTTGTGGGGCACCATGTTTTTCCCTGGTGACGAAGGCGAGCAGCTTGACCGAGCTAGAGCCAACTTATTTGCGCCGGGCCACTACGAGGCGCATAGGACTGCGAACATGCGCGAAAAGCCTGCCGAGGAGTTCATTCGACGACTTGGACCTGCGCTTTTCGCCCGTTGATACGGACGGAGTTTGTCGGCGAACTATCCCACAAGCAGCCTTGACTCGTTGATCGACGAGTTCCGGCGGCTGGCCATGGATACTCCAAGGCAGGGGCGCTTTCCCGTGACTTTCAGAACCTTTCGGCTAGACCTGCCGCTCCGTCTGGTCGCGGGCTTGCGATGATGCATCCGTTTACCGCACGAGGACCGGCATGATCAGCACATCTAGTCTGTGAGCCTAATAGTCTGTGAGCCTAATCGACAATGACAGGGATGCGGTGGCCTCTCACTGCACCCGCTCCAGTTCTCCGCAGTGATCGCTCTCGCAGGCGAGATAGGACGCGGGCCGCCACAGCCGGCACCAAGGCGCGCCCAGTAGCGCCCAACTGAGGCGCGACGGCAGTAGGGGCATCGCTCGCCATAGACCAAACGTGGACCGCCCAACATCGCGACGACTTTCAGTGCAGTGATCTTGAAGGCGTGGAATGCCGCAAAATGCCGCGTCGTCGAGCGAGGACCTTGCCCGTCTCCGACGAGCCAATCAGGCTACTCAGTGCGGCTGCACCAAGTATTGACAGCAGCCTGCAAAACTAAAGCCTGGCCAGGCCTGAGTAAGCTCGGTGCCAATCGCAGAGATATCGGGGGAAATGGACCGCGTAAGACTGCCATCCGGGGAGAGAGGGGGCGACCGAAAGGATGAAAGACCCGCAACCGGCCGCACCTTCATGAACGAGCCGACGTGACTTCTTCTTACCCCGCATACAGCGGGGTTCTTCTTATGTGGCTAAACGACCTTGTCCCTGCTGCTCCCTAATGCCGGAATTTCCAGCACCCAGACAGCGCCCCGATTGGCCCTATATCGCGGATGTACTCGACCAGCTCGAGCGTCAGGCGACCGGCGGCGGTCTCGCCGTTCGTGGTCTATTTGATTGGGATGGTGCGGCGAGAGACTGAGTCGATATTGGAAAGTCAGCGCAGAGGACGATGATGAGGGGGCTTACTCGTCACCCTTTACCTCTCATTACAAGTTACATCTCGAAACTGGCCAACTGATTGATCTGATTGAAATTGAATGCCAGTGGGCCGCTAGAATTTTTCCAAGACTGTGGTTGCGTCGCCCGTTGCTCCAGCTATGAAATTCTATTTTTCTGAATCGCGGTCCCATCTTGATATTCGATCGGCTACGCCTAATTCGCGCCTTGCGAGCGCTGCTAGGAGAAGAGGAGGTCCAACCTCGTGCGCAGGACCTCGTCCACCTAACTGACGAGGAGCTCCGGGCCCGCTTCTTGAACGCGTATCGAAGGCGCTTGGCTGCGCGCCCAGCGGGGGGGCCTCAAGCTCGCGTTGACCAAAAGCGCTTTGCGCGCGGCAAGGCCAGCGATCTTGCGAGAAAGCTTCGACGCGATGAGCGCCGTCCTGTGCTTCCGAAGCAGCACCTCGCCGACTTGGCGAAGAAATTCTCATCGTCTCCCATTTTGGACCGGCTCTATCCGAAACGCGTATCCAGCTGGATGAAGCCCAGCGAACGATTGCGTCGTACCAAGAGTGTTTCTGTAAAGCTCGAGCGCTTTACGTTCATCGATGAGCCGCAAAAAACTCTGAACTCGTTCCGCTTATTGGCAGAAGCGGAAACCGACGCGTCATCAGCGATAATCGATTTTGAAGATGCGTTCTGCGTCGATATCGCACCCTATGTCGTGCTCGCTGAGGTTTGGCCCAGTATCACCAAGGTCTTCACCGGCGGCAAAATGAACCTACCGGTCCAGAAGGTTGTCGAGGCTGTTGGTCTGCGCCGCGCTTTAGGCATCCAGTTCCGAGGAGGTACGAGGGATACATCCGGCGTTTGGGCGTTTCAGCTACGTCGACGCCGACCAAGCAAGTCGTCGCGCCATGTGGATCGGGAGCTTGAACCGCAAAAGCGCGAAGAGGTTGCCGATCAGTTTTGCGACCTCGTAGACGAATGGTTGGGCGCCCACAAAGAGATCCCTCTCGAGTTGAACGAGAAGGGCCGATATCGGTTTTCGTCTCTGATCACCGAATTGCTGGACAATGCCGAAAGGCACAGCGAGCCGGATAGCAAAGACGGCAGTTGGTCGACCGCCGCATTTATGGCTCGGCGCGAAGAGGGCGGAGAAACAGTGCACCGATGTTACATGGCGTTCCTTAGCGTTGGTGCATCAATCGCGGAGAGTTTGACAACGGCTTCGGCTAGAACGCGAGACGACATCGACAAATACACGGCTTCTCATGTGCGCCGGGGCCAGTCAGTCAAAACATTGGCGACGCTTGTCGCGTTGCAGGATGGCATCAGTCGCGACGCCAAGGCCGAAGGCGCTGATCGCGGAGGGATCGGCTTTCAAGAGGTTCTTGACTTCATTTCAACGCTAGGCGTGCTCGGGCGGGAGGACCGCGATCCGCGAATGACCATCGTGTCAGGAAGCAGTTGTATAAAGTTGCGCACTCCTTACCTGCAGGGAATTTCCACCGAGGTTGATGGCCCGCGGTACTTGTGGTGCAATGCCGCGAACTCTCCGGACGATCCACCGGATATCGATTATGTGTTTGATCTCGATGGACATTTTTCGGGTACGGTGGTGGGGGTTTCATTCGTCTTGGATCACCACTATCTAAAGGCGACACTCAATGACCCAAATTGACCTCAGCCCCCTCACTGGCAATGGCCAAGTGAGAAACTTATCCGGCCATGAGCGCGGTGTAGCCGCGCGCAAGGAATTTCGGGTGGCGGAACTCGACGAGGTTGGCGAGAGCGTGCGCGTGATCGTACCCAGTGACTTGTATGGCCTAAGCCCATCGTTTTTTCAGGGCATGTTTGCAGAGAGCGTTCGGAAGTTCAAAAGCCGAGAGGCGTTTTTGGAGCATTATTCGTTCGACGCCCCTGATATAGTCGTCGAACAGATCGAGAATGGGATCGATCTTTCTTTAATGAAGCGGACCTCAATTTTCAGTCGTTCCGAATAGGTTATGATCTCCTGGACTGACCCGCCCGTGCTCGCTGCGTTGGCGGTCGGCGTCCTGAACTTTGGTTTCAATCTCTTCAACCTCCATCGAGCAAGCCAGGTTCGGCGCGCGGCGGCGTTCCGAGGTGAGTTCGATCGAATTCGGCCTTCCGTCGATGCTGCGCTTGAGCGGCTCAGGCGTGTCATTGATGAATTGAGCAGACTAAAAAAGTCGGGTTGCGCCGATCCGTCCACATTAGCAACGATTGACAAGTTGAATTTGGAAACGGTCGAGGCTTGGAATGGCCTCACGCAAGGATTACGCCGACTTGACGATAACGAATTGGTATTGTGGCGTGATTGGCGAAGCGGGTCGATCGACGATTTCGATAGAGTGTCGAACGCGTTTAACGACGCTCGCAGTCCTACATTGCCATCTGACTGCCAAAAGGCAGTCGCGCGAATTGAAACTGCACTCAACGCCCTAGTCTACAAGGTTGATCAAAAGCTGGCGGCGGCCGTTAAGCACTACGCGAGATGAACGGCGCGCTCGCCGAGCCTGTGCTACACTATATCACCAACGCCTTTCGCCTTGAACTGCGCAGCGCAGGCGTGAAACTCGGGCAAGGGCCGTACACCGTGAGCCTGGCCTTAAAGGGGCTATGCGTCAGAGAATCTTGGTTGGACACTACCTACGTCAACGACATTAGCTGCGAACAGGTTTCGGCTGCCCCGGCCAGGAGAGAGAACGTCCGGATTTCACTCACGACGAACAAGTTTCTGGGCCCGTCGCTTCTTCTCGCGATCCTAAGAGACGTTTTGGCGAAGAACTTCGATGACGTGCTGCGGGATCCGGGATTTAACACCGCTATGGCGAGATACGGCCACTACTCCAATTCGTGACAGTAGCTCTAGGCTCGAGTCGCTTTGCCCGATCGCGGATTCCAACGCAAGCGTGCCGGCGCGCAAGGCCGATCTTCACGATTTGGCTAGTATCGCGAAGCGCCTAGAGAGCATTAAACTGAAAGCGTTCGCACAGCGCCCAGAATGCGCAGCCAGCATGCGGCACCATTGGCGTCGCCGGCTCGTTCGAACTCAGCTGCCTTCTCAAGAGAGCGCTTTCCGCACCCTGCTGATTAATCAGGAGCAGCGCGGTGCCGTAGACGTCGCGCTCCCTAGGGGCGCTCACGACGTTCGCCTGAAGTATCCTAGGCTCCAAGGCACCGACAGTATCTCGATGGCGACCGCGAGGCCACGGGGAGTACTTCCCCATACAATCCTGACCGCAAAGGGCAACAAATTGTGGGGGGCAATGTGGGGCTTGCCCTTTGCGCCCCCAGTATAGCCTTTTGTTATCAATTGCTTACGAAGCAGTCATGGCGGACAGGGTGAGATTCGAACTCACGGAGAGCTTGCACCCTCGCCGCATTTCGAGTGCGGTACCTTAAACCACTCGGCCACCTGTCCGCGGCCCGGTCGGGGCGCAGCCCCGGCGGAAGGCGCGTCACATAGCCGAACGCGGCGGCCGCATCAACACCGCCGTCGCGCCTATTCCGCCGTTATGCGCTTTTGCCCGAATCGCCCCCCTGGCCCCTGGGCCAGCCGCGCCGCCAGCCATGG
>CAZKZT010000082.1:0-12278 GCA_964557265.1 uncultured Hyphomicrobium sp. | reverse complement strand
GCGTGGTCTATCTCGCCGACGAGGTGATCGGGATCGATGTCATAGGTGGTGCAGTCGCGGGGGTGCGCCTGAAATCTGGCGGTGCACTCGCGACGCCGCTGGTCGTCTGCGCTGCGGGATGGCATTCGCGCAAGGTTGCGGCGATGGCGGGTATCGATCTGCCGGTGCGGCCCCGTAAACGCTACGTGTTTGTCGTCGATTGCCCGACGCCGCTGCCGGGCGCAGGCTTGATGATCGATCCGAGCGGCGTCTACTTCCGGCCCGAGGGCCGCTACTATCTCACGGGCGTCGCCCCGCCCGAGGACGCCGATCCCGACTGCGAGGATTTCGACATCGAGGACGGCTTCTTCGAGGAGCGGATCTGGCCGGCGCTTGCCCATCGCGTGCCGGCGTTCGAGACGCTGAAGGTCGTCAATGCGTGGGCGTGCCATTACGACCTCAACACGCTCGACCACAACGCGATCATCGGGCCGCATCCGGATGTCGCGGGGATCGTGCTGGCGTGCGGGTTCTCAGGGCACGGCCTCCAGCATTCGCCGGGCATCGGCCGGGCCGTGGCCGAGCTGATCGTGCACGGCGGCTATCGGACGATTGATCTCACGCGCTTCGGGTGGGCCCGCATCGCCGCGGGAGAACCGCTGGCGGAAGCCAACGTCTTCTGACAGCATCGGCGCATGGGCACCATTCTCGCGATCTCATCCCAGGTGGCGCGCGGCCATGTCGGCCTCGGCGCCATAGTTCCGGCGCTGCAGGCGCTGGGGCACGAGGTGATCGCGCTGCCGACGGTGATGCTCTCCAATCACCCCGGTCACGGTAAAGTCGCGGGCCAGCGCGTCGATCCGGCGCTGCTGGCCGAGATGCTGGGAACGCTCGACGGTCACGGCTGGCTTGCTTCCGTCGATGCCGTGATCAGCGGCTATCTGCCGACGCCAGCGCATGTGGCTGTGGTCGCCGACGCGGTGGCCCGCGTGCGGGCGCAGCGCACCTCGGCGTTGTTCTTCTGTGATCCCGTGATCGGTGATGATCCGAAAGGCGTCTACATTGGAGAGGATGCGGCGCGGTCGTTGGCCGGCGAGCTCGTGCCCATGGCCGATTACATCTTCCCCAATCGCTTCGAACTCGCGTGGTTGTCGGGACTCCCCGTGCGCGATCTTGCCGAGGCGCGGATTGCCGCCGGCGTGCTCGATGCGAAATGGACGATCGCCACATCGATCCCGGATGGGCCAGCGGCACTCGCGACAGTTGCGATCGGGGTCGACCAGGGATGGCTGATGTCCGTCGCGCGGCAGGACGGCGTACCGAATGGCACCGGGGATCTGCTTGGCGGTCTGTTCGCTGGCGAGATCGTGAACGGGCAGGCTGTCGAGCGCGCGCTGGGGGCTGCTGTCGCCGGCGTCGAAGAGGTTCTCAAGGCCAGCCTGGGGCGTGATGAGCTTCAATTGATTGCGAAAAAACCTTCAATATCAGGTGATATATCGGCTCGTGGAGCGGCGGCGCCGTGGCCATTGCCCTCTTCAGCATCGTGACGGATCTGACTGAGGCGATCCCCGCAAAAGCATTGAACCGCAGATAGTTAGAACGATTATGAGAGGGCTATATGCGTGCGCTCCGGCAGCGCGCATGGGATGTCCGGCAGGCCTCGGCGGCGGGAAACGGGCAAGACGCGCGGCGTCAAAACGAAGTCGACATTTGCTCCTACGCGGGTATGTGTACTAGAAATAACATCCTGCAGTGCGCTGATAATCTCGTCTGGAGCCCTCATGGGACGTCGGTCCATTCATACGCCTGAACAGCTGAGACAGCTGATTCTGGACGCCGCGGCGGCGATCATCGAAGCGCACGGATTGGCTGGCCTGTCCGCCCGCGAGATTGCACGGCGGATCGGGTATTCGCCGGGCACGATCTACAACATGTTCGAGAATCTCGACGATGTTGTTTTGAATGTCGAGGGACGGGTGCTCGACTCACTCGATGAACGGCTGGTCGCGGAACTCAGTAAGGGCGCCGACGAGAAGACGCTGGTGATGCGTCTGGCCCAAGCCTATCTCGCGTTCACTCATGAACGGCCGAAGCTCTGGAACCTTCTGTTCGAGCATTACATGCCGGGCGGCAGCGATACGCCGCCCTGGTACCAGGAGAAGCTGGAGCGGTTGATGGGGCGGGTCGAAACGGCTGTTGCGCCGATCTATCCGCAAGATGCTGTTCTGGAGCGTCAGCGCGCGGCGCGCGTGCTGTGGGCTGGTGTGCACGGCATCACGTCGCTCTCGACCGCCAATAAGCTCACCAACGTCACCAACGAGGCCGCGTCGCTGTTGGTCGCCGACCTGATCAACAACTACCTTGCGGGCGTGGCCGCGAATACGGCGGCGGCCAAGTCCGCGAGCTAAGCCGCGGTCGCGGGTGTGCCTCGATCAAGGCACGCGTTTTTCTTCAGGCGCCTTGTCATGTGCCGGGATCGATCCGGTAGAGATGGGTGATGAGGCTTCGGGCGCTGCTGCGGGTGCAGCGGCAGCGGGCTCCGGTTTCTGCGGTTTCCGCGAAGCAAACGACGTGATTTCACCAACAACGCCGAACCACTTGTTGTCGGCTGGCAGCATCCGCTGGCGCAGGCCCGACCACATGTCACGCGAAGTCATGCCATCGACGAACGTCTTGGTGGGCGGGGTGAGCAGCAGGGCAGCGACGGTCGCCACGGCCATGGCGACCGAGTGATCGATGCGGCGGCCGTCGTAGAACTTGAGCGCGGTGCCGAACGAGCGCTTCACGCGGGTGCCCATCACATCGACGCTGTAGATCTCGTCGAGCACGAGATGGACCATGTAGCCCATGAACATGAAGGCGCCCGCCAGCCACGCCACGCCTTCGTGACGGCCGAGCAGGTAGCGATAGACGATCACCGTCAGGAACGCGAAGAGCAGGCCGGCGAGAACCGAGTGATAGATCCCGCGATGATAGGACATGCGGTGGAAGATCGCGTGAGCCGCGTAGCGGAAGAACAGGAATGTTCCGATCGAGAGCAGCCATAGCTCCGCGATCGAGAACTTCTCGGCGAAGGTGAACAGCACCGCGAACGAGAAGAACGCGGCGAGACCCGCGAACATGGCGCGGCCGGCGCGCGAGTCCTTGAGGTCGATGTCCGGGAGAACGCTGCCGAGAACGCCCGCGAGCGTCACAGCGACGAGGTTTTCGGGCGCCACGACGTCCGCAGCCAGCGTCAGCGTCGCCAGCATTCCGGACGCGACGGTGCCGACACCGATGTGCGTTGCAAAGTTCGCCATGTCCGCCCCCAGCCGTGATCGTGCCGCGGCCAGCAAGGAAACTGCTCGAAACCGCTGTCAGAGACCGATCAGATTCGCGCGTTCAGGTGAACCCGAAGGGCGGGAAAAGCTGTGGGGAGATGGGGAGAACGGGGAGGGAACGGTACGGCGGCACACGTTGGGTGCAGTCCACGGGCCGAGGCCGCAAGAATGTCATGATGGGGTGATTGGTTCCGCGCCGGGTCAGCCTGGGGGGCATCGGCGCGCCGCGCGCCGATGGCACGGGCTGTGCACTGTCCGGTTGGCCTGAAGAGGGATGCTGCCCGTCAGCGAATCCATTTCAGTAAAGTCATGCGTATTGCGTCAAAGGGGGCCAACCATGGCCAAGAATGTTGAACCGATCGAATTGCGCCCGCGTTCCGGAGTGGATGGCCGCGTCGATGTCGCCAGCGTGCGCTGGACCATCGAACATATGCACGGCGAACTTGCTGAAACGCCCGAATTGTCGCGGGTGCGCAACGCGCTCGCCATTGCGCTGCTGGAGCTCGACCGCGTCCAGCAGGCCAAAAGCGTCCTTGGCGCGAACGGCGCTGCCTTGTCGCGCTATCTTCCCTGGCCGCGGCGCGACTGACCGGATCTTAACTGTTCGCCATTGAGACGACGCGTGCCAGAACGGCACTCTCGGGGCGTGCCATCTCGTCGACAATCGTGAAGTGGTTGGCGTTCGGGATCACGACACATTCAGCCTTCACGCCGGCGCGGCTCCAGGCCGCCGTCAGCGCCAGGCTCTGGCGGACGAACTCCGCGCTTTCATTGCCGCCGACCGCAGCGACCATCGTTGCCGCCGCATTTGGTGGCCGCCCGCTGATGAGGTTCAGGGCCGCTGCCGTCGCTGCATCGAGCCGTAGCGCCTCGTTGAGCGAGGTGCCGATCAGGGGAGCGGGGTCGAACACGCCACTCAGCGCATAGGCCGATCGTACAAGGTCGGCAGGGACACCCGCGTGCTGGCGCCAATCGGTTGCAAGCATCGCCGCTGCGAGGTGGCCGCCCGCCGAATGCCCGACCACGACCGGCCGTACCTTCTGGCGCTCATACAGCGCGCGCAGGCATTGGCGCAGTTCATCGACGATGGTTGAGACCGGGACGGCGGGCGCGAGCGAGTACGAAGGGCAGGCGACGTCGATGCCGCGTTCGTTGAGAGCACGCGCGAGGAAGCCAACGCCCTTGCGGTCGCCGCGCTGCCAGTAGCCGCCATGGATGTAGACAACGAGCGGGGCGTTGCTGGAGCCGGTGCGCTTCGCGCGAAAGAGGTCGAAGAGATTGCGTTCGCCCGGTCCATATCTCTGGTCGGCGAGTATGTCACCCTTGGCCCGCCATTCGTCGGAAGCCTTTGCCCATCGGGCGCCGACCGCCTCATGCTCCGGAACCCGCCGGCGGTTGTTGTACTCGGCCTCGTAGTCGATCTTGGTCATGTCGCGTGCAATCCAGGTTGTCTCGCGCGCGCTCGCGCGTGCCTAGACTTCCTTTTAGGGCGCCCGTGTGCCAGTGTGAAGGCAGGGACACCGCTCCTCATCCGAGTACGCGCACCGCCGCCACTGCTCATGACCTCCCGAGGCGGACATGACCCATGCCCCTTTCAAGCCGTCCATCGAAAGCGTGAGGTTCGGGCGCGCGGCGCCCGGCATTTCGGTGCGCGACATCCACGCCGCCTATACCTTCTATTCCGAGGTGCTCGGCTTCAAGAAGGTGTTCGAGAACGGCGATCCGGTGGGCTTCATGGTGCTGATGAAGGATGGCGCCGAGATCCATCTGAACCAGTACCGCGACCACCGCCCGACGACCGTCAACGTCTTCCATATGTTCGTCGATGATGTCGACGCGCTGTACGCCATCTGCGCTGCTGCGGGCGTGCGCATCATCAAATCACTCAAGGACAAGGACTACGGCCAGCGCGCCTTCGTCTTTGCCGATCCGGATGGCAACCGTATCGATGTCGGCACGCGGACCTGAGCACGACATCATCGGCCTCTACGAGCGCCATGCGCGATCATGGGACGGCGACCGCGGGCGGTCGCTGATGGAGCGGACGTGGCTCGAGCGGTTTCGGCACGTCGCCGGCGAGGGTGCCGCAATCCTCGACCTCGGTTGCGGCGGCGGTGAACCGCTGGCGCGCTATTTCATCGAACGGGAGCACGCGGTCACCGGAGTCGATGCGTCGCCGACACTGATCGGGTTGTGCCGCGCGCGCTTTCCGGCGCAGACCTGGATCGTCGACGACATGCGCCGGCTGGATCTCGGCAAGCGGTTCGGCGGCATCCTGGCGTGGGACAGCTTCTTCCATCTCGCGCATGAGGATCAGCGCGCGATGTTCGCGATTTTTGCAGCGCATGCGGCACCCGGTGCAGCGCTCATGTTCACGTCCGGTCCAACGCACGGCGAGGCGATCGGTGATTATCGCGGCGATGCGCTCTATCACGCCAGCCTCGATGTGCTGGAATACGAGCGGCTGTTGCAGGCGAACGGCTTCGAGGTTGTCGCGCACCTCGCCAACGATCCCGCATGTGGTGGCCATACCGTGTGGCTGGCACGGCAGGCGCCGTTCGCGGGATAGGCAGAGGGGTCACACGCAACCCGCCAATGCGTATCGTCCACACTTCTGCTCTGGTCGTGCATAACCGCGAGAGAGATCGGGCGCGCGCCGTCCTCAGCAGGTATGAAGACGGCATGGGAGCCGGTTGGCGCTGGTTTGGCGGGGTGCCAGGCTGAAGCCTCATCAGTCTTCGGAACGCCAGCCGGCTCTCCTCATCCTCTTCATTGCTGCTGGACGTTGCGGTGCGCGTTGTGCCGGGGCATGATCGCGCCGCACCGCGGGGTCCGATCGAAAGAGACGCCGCGATCGATCCAGAGGAGCGTCCCTTCATGAAACTTCTATCGTCGCCCGCGTCGCCCTTTGGACGCAAAGTCAAGATTGCGGCCCGCATGAAGGGCGTCGATGGGCGGATCGAACTCGCGGTGACGGACACCAACAAGGGCGACGACACGCTCAACAAGCAGAATCCGCTCGGGAAGATTCCATGCCTGATCACGGATGCGGGTGAGGCTGTCTTCGACAGTCACGTGATCTGCGAATATTTCGATTCATTGAGCCCGAGCCCGGTGCTCTTTCCGAAGGAGGGCGATGCGCGCATCCGCACGCTCACACTCGGCGCACTCGGAGACGGGATCCTCGAAGCGGCGCTGCTGCTCGTGTACGAGGGCCGCTTCCGTCCGGAAGAGATGAAGGTGCAGGGATGGGTCGACCGCCAGCAGGCGAAGATCGACCGCGCGCTTGCGCTGCTCGAAGCAGCGCCGCCGGCGTGGAGCGGCAGCCCGGACTATGGCCACCTCACGCTCGCCACCGCGCTCGGCTATCTCGATTTCCGTCATGGCGGAAAGTGGCGCGCCGGGCATCCGCATCTCGTCAAATGGCTCGACGAATTCGCCGCCGCGGTGCCGGCGTTCGAGGCGACGCGGCCGGCGTGAGGTGGGGTCGTGCGCGAAGCGGACAGTGTTGTAGCGTGAGGAGGTGTCGATGATCACGGCCATCGTGAAATTCAAGCTGCCGCCGAAGTGCCGCCAGCTCGCAGGGCTTGTGCGCAAATACTACCTCTACGACGGTGACGCCGGTATTGGCGGCGGTGTCTATCTGTGGGAGAGCCGCGCGGCTGCTGATCGCGTCTACACCGCCGAGTGGAAGAAGATGATCGCGGATCGCTACGGCGCCGAGCCGGAGATCACTTACTTCGACACGCCGGTCATCGTCGACAACGCACTCGACGAGATCAAGGTCGACGCCGCGGAATAGGTCCCGGCCCTTGCGCCATCGCGGTACGGTGGCGACAGGCGACGCAACCGTTGCGTACGACTCCGCGTGACGCGACGGCGTTGCGTTTGCGCCACGGACGATCGCGTCGGCGACACAAAAACGCCGACCACGTCATTCCGCGACGCCGCTTAAACTCTCTTTAAGCATTGAACGCGATACTCCGAGACTAAGCCAGATCGCTTGTCCGTGCGCTGTCCGTTCCGACAGAGGGCACGAAGAGCGGACGCGGCGCGCGGCGTGATCTGCAGCGCTTCGTCGACGGCAACGAAATTGGTGGGTTGGCGCAAGCTGGCCTGCCTCTGAGACGGGCAACGGCGTGTCCGCCTGCGCTCGATGAGTACCGTATCAAGTCTGGAGGCCCGAGGGCCCCGCGTCAGAAGGTTTTCTGGTCTGTAATGCGTCAGCCGCAACGGCACGGCAGCCGAGCGGTGGAGAGCCTGCAGACCGTTTCCCTCGACCACCACCGCTCGGCGAGCGGCAAGGAAGGGTCAAGGCTTTCGCCCGCGTGCGGAGCCGGATGTGAGGGATAGGAAACCGATGAAGCGCTTGAATATTGCCCTGGTCGTCGCTGCTGCGAGCTTGGCCGCTGGTTCGGCGCTTGCCGGCGACATATCCGCTCCGGTTGAGGCGACCACGATCGGCGAGCCGAGCTACCTCGGCATGAAGCGCGGCGGCCGCTATGTGCCCGCGCCGAGGCCGGTGCCGGAGACGTTCAACTGGTACGTCCGCCTCGATCTCGGTGTCGGCACCACCAGTGGCGGCGGCAGCGAGAGCGGCATGGTGCACGGTCTCGGCAGCGGTGCCGGCTACGCCCGCGACGTTCCGATCACCTCGAACCCCGGTTGGTACGATGCCGGCGACATCGCGTTCTTCCAGGGTGGCATCGGTTTCGGCAAATATTTCTCGCCGCGTTTCCGCATGGACTTCACTGTCGACGTCAAGACCGCCGAGGAGAACGGCGCGAACGAGAGAGACCGGTACATAGAGTTCAACCAGCCGCTGGCACTCGGCGGTGCCGCAACGGGCAACGAGGTCATCTGGACGCTGCGCGATCGCGTCGATGTCACCGACGGCATCGGCCTCGTCAACGCCTATCTCGATCTCGTGCCGCGCGGCCGCTTCACGCCCTACGTCGGCATCGGCGCGGGCTTCGCCGTGCGCTACATCGACCGCACCCATACGACCCACGAGCGGATCGTCGATCCGGGCAATTTCGACGCCGTCGTCGGCGAGCGGAGCTTCGGCGCAAGCTTCAACGAAACCAAGGTCGCACCGGCTATCTCGGCGACGGCCGGTCTCGCCTGGGCGATCACGCCCGGCACCATCCTAGACGTGAACTATCGCTACACCTATGTCGGTTCGGTCGACTCGACGATGTCGATCAACGTGCCCGGCGTCATCGATCCGGTGCGGTCCAAGGTCACCGTGAGCGAGAGCCACCAGCACGCGCTCCGCGCCGGCTTGCGCTGGAACATCTGGTAAGAGGGAAGGCGGGCCGTAGAGGCAACTCTTGGTTCGAGCACGGGGCGGTCCGAGGGGGGACCGCCTCGTCGCGTTTCGGGGCGCGTCCCCGTCTGTCAACGATATTCATCCGTGAACCATGGTACCGCCCCAATCCCCGCACTATGTAAGAGTGCGGAGGTGCGGTCATGCGCGGGTTGGTCATTGGGTGCTTCGTCGTGGCGACAGTCGCGCTGCCTCAGGGCGGGGCGATGGCCCAGTCGCGTGACGCGATTGCCGACATCATCAAGCGTGAGGGTGCCGCGCAACGCTATGCCCAGGGCTCCGCGCCGGGCAAAGGTGTGCCGCCGCCGCTGACCGCGCCACCTCAAGCAAAATCCCCCGTCGCGGGTACGCAGTCGTCCGAGCCTGCGCCGGGCCAGCCCGCGGCACGCGACCCGCGCGAGGGTGACGAAGCCTACGAGCAGGCGCAGCGCCTGATGAAGGCGATCGATTCCGTCTTGAATGATGCCGCCCGTAACCGTGGCGAAGCACGCAAGCTGCCGTCGAATGACGATTTCCTCGTCCGCCCGATCTGGACCGAGACGCGCGAGGATCGGGAGCGCAAGATTCGCGACCTGCTCGATGCCGCGCTCGGTATCGTGACAGACGTGCCGGTGGTCGAGAGCCAGAAGAAGATCGAGGGGTTGCGCAAGAACATCCACGACCTCGATGAGCGGATCGTCAAGCTGCGCGAGAAGCAACTCGTCGCGCCCAAGAGCGCGCTGATCCCGGGGTACACCGCCGATACGGTCGACAGCATCGAGCGTGACATCGCCGACCACCGCTCGCGCATCGACCTCAATCGCGATCGGATTGCGGCTGCCAAGGAAGAGATCCGGGCGGCACTTGCAAAGAGCGGCATCGAGCTCGCGCCGGACCAGCTCGACTTGCTGCTCGACGGTGTGCTCTCGGGTGACCTCGTCCGGCTCGTCGCGGTGTTCAACTCGGCGAAGCTGATCGATGGCCAGCTCGGCAAGCTGATGGCGGCGTCCGGAGAAAATATCGGCGCGGCGCGGAAATACTTCGCGATGCACGCGGCGTTGTTCGCGATCCTGGTCCATGCGCAGGATTCGATGATCGCCAAGATCGACAAGCAGTATCTGCCGAAGCTCGACGCGATCATGGGCGACGTCGCGGCGGCGAAGACGAAAACCGCGCAACTCCTGCGGGCCGAGAACCGTCCCGATCAGCGCCGTGCGCTCGAGGCCAACCGCGAAAGCCAGCGGCTCGCCGAGGAGGCCGCCAGAGGGTATCGCCGCTACCTGCTCCAGCAGCGCGAGCAGATCGCGCGGGCGCGTGCCCGGGCGGTGCATGATCTGCGCATCGCCGATAACACCTTCGAGACGGTGGAGGCGAGCTTCCAGTTGCGCGTACTGATGCGCGAGAGCGCGACCTCGTTCGAGGCGATCCAGAAGCTCGAGGCGCCGACCTTCGAGCAGATTTTCCGCAATGAGGAACTCAGGCGCGAGTTCGAGAGTCTAACCCGTAAGCTCGACGCACCCTCCAGCTGAAGGGGGCGGATTGCCGTCCCCGCTGTACGGCTGACGGTGACCCCAGCCGCTCCGTTCGCCTTGCGGCTGTCATCAATTCGGCTCTATGGTGATGACAGCCGGTTACGGAACGGGTGTGAACGCTTGCGGTGTCGGCACGCGGACGAGGCACAGGAGACTTCCATGGCGCAGAACCCTTTCGAATTCCCTCAGCAGTTCCGCGAGCTCACCGAGCGCAATCTCGAGCAGGCGCGCGCCACCTACAGCCAGTTCCTCGACGCCATGACGCAGGCGGCCGGCATGTGGACCAAAGGGCTGCCGGCGAACGAAGTGACGAACGGGTTCCAGGCCGTGCAGGAGAAGGCGATCGATTTCGCCAAGGAGAACGCAGAGGCGAGCTTCACGCTGGCGAGCGATCTCGCGGCAGCCAAGGACGTACAGCAGGTCATCGCCCTGCAGACGCAGTTTGCGCAGGCTCAGATGCAGAATTTCGCCGCGCAGGCGCAGGAGATCGGGAAGTTGATGACCGGCACGCTGCAGGGCATGGCACCGAAGCGCTGAGGTTTCATCGGCTTTCGTTTGTATTCGGCGGTGCCGCAAAGGCACCGCCGTTCTGGCTGTGTTGGAGCGATTACGCCCACTCGCCTTTGCGGAATACGGGCACGCGCCGGCCGTCCGTATGGACGCCATCGATGTCGATCTTGTCCGAGCCGATCATCCAGTCGATGTGAATGAAGCTCTTGTTGCCGCCCTGAGCTGCGATCTGCTCGGCGCTGAGCTTGCCGCCGTCGATGAAGCATTTCGAGTAGCACTGGCCGAGCGCGATGTGGCAGGCCGCGTTCTCGTCGAACAGCGTGTTGTAGAACAGCAGACCACTCTTCGAGATCGGCGACGAGTGGGGAACGAGCGCGACTTCACCGAGCCGGCGTGCGCCGTCGTCGGTATCGAGCACCTTCTTGAACACTTCCTCGCCTTTCGATGCCTTCGCATCGACGATGCGGCCGCCCTCGAAGCGCACGGAGATGTTGTCGATCAGCGTGCCCTGGTGCGAGAGCGGTTTGGTGCTCGAGACGAAGCCGTCGACGCGGTGGGCGTGCGGCGTCGTGAAGACTTCCTCGGTCGGGATGTTGGGATTGCAGGTGATGCCGTTCTTCGCGGTCGAAGCGCCACCGTGCCATTCGTGATTGTCGGCGAGGCCGATCGTCAAGTCGGTGCCGGGGCCCTTGAAGTGGAGCGCCGCGAAGCGCTGGCCGTTGAGCCAGGCGGAGCGGGTGTGCAAGGCCGCGTTGTGGGCCGCCCATGCGGCGACGGGATCAGCGGTGTCGACGCGCGAAGCAGCGAAGATCGCGTCGGCGAGCTTGGCGACCGCGACGGCATCCTCCTCGCCTGGAAAGACCTGCTTCGCCCATGCGGTGCCGGGGAAGGAGACGATGTTCCAGTTGATGTCGAATCCGGCGATTTTCTCGAGGGCCGGCTGATACGCGATCGAGTTGGCCTTGCTGGCGCGCGAGACCTTGGCGGGATCCTCGCCCGCCAACAGCATCGGATTGTCGCCCACGACGGCGAGCCGCGCAGTATTTGAGTCGAACGCTTTGGCGATGCCATCGTAGAGCCAGTTCGCGGCACGGTCGAAGCTCGCGTCGGGGGCGTAGCGGTAGCGGGCGAGCGTCAGTTCCTCGTCCGAGAGCATGGGCGTGACGAGGCCGGCGCCGGCCTTGTACGCGTGTTCGGCGATGCGGCGGACGAGCGGGAGCGCGGCAGCAGGTGCGGTCAGAAACAGGTCCTGTCCGGGTTGGAGCTGGAGGCCGACCTTCACCGCGACCTCGGCGAGCCGGTCGAGCTTGACCGGATCGATCGTCGGGAGGGCGTTTTTCGAATGCGTGCTCATGTGGGCCTCATGCGATGATGCGGACGTCGGGGCAGCCGCCGTTGCGGCGCCGTCTCGCGGGTTTTCAGTCTACCTGAAGAATTCAACCAGTGCCTGCCTGCGCGCGAAGGCCACAGGCGGTACTCCATGCCTCGGTCATGCGCGAAAGCGACGTGGCCATGGGGGCGGAGGCGACCGTTTCACGGCGGCCGGGAGGGGTTACTCGTCGTAGTCGGCGAGATCGTCGAATGCAACGCCGACACGCTTGCCGCGGCGCCATTTCACCCGCGTCGCGT
>CAZKZT010000081.1:0-12333 GCA_964557265.1 uncultured Hyphomicrobium sp. | reverse complement strand
TTACGATCGCGAGTCGCTGAAGTTGAAGCTCTCCGAAGCGGGCCTGATGTAGGTTTGCGCTCTCGCCGCGGGCTGCTGGAAAGCGGTTCCCGGCCACGCGCGACTTCACTTCATCGGCTGCTCTCGTCTGTGCGCAGCGCCACGAGACACAGCAACTCGAACAGCATCTGGGCGCCGGCCTGGGCCGTCGTCGTGTTCGCGTCGTACTGCGGCGCCACTTCCACCACATCCCCGCCGATGATGTCGATGCCGGCAAGGCCGCGCAGGATCTGAAGGGCCTCGCGCGGCGTCAGGCCGCCGACTTCCGGTGTCCCGGTGCCCGGCGCATAGGCAGGGTCGAGGCTGTCGACATCGAAACTGACATAGGTCGGTCCTGCGCCCGCGATTTCGCGCGCTTTGGCGATCACGGCAGGGATGCCCATTTCAGCCACCTCCTCAGCGTGGATCACGGTCATGCCGCTGTCGTAGGAAAATTCCCACAGATACTCAGCGCCGCCGCGGATGCCGATCTGGATGACCCGTTCGGGGTCGAGCACGCCTTCGAGCACAGCGAGGCGGAAGGGGCCGCCGTGATGGAATTTCGCGCCCTCGTACTCGCCAGCGGTATCGCAGTGGGCATCGATATGGATCATGCCGACGGGACGCTCGCGTCCGAGAGCTTTCAGGATCGGCAGCGTGATCGAATGGTCCCCGCCGACGGAAAGGGGGATGACGCCTGCGCGCGCGATCTCCGTATAGAAGGCCTCGATATCGGCGTGGCAGGTGTCGAGGCTGAAACGGCTCTGCATCGGCACGTCGCCCACGTCCGCGACCTGGAGGCGACCCATGGGCGCCACGCGCAGGACATGCTCGTAGGGGCCGATCCGTTCGACGCCGCGGACCGCGCGGGGCCCAAGCCGGGCGCCGGCCCGATTGGTGACGCCGAGGTCCATCGGCACGCCGACGAGCGCGACGTCGAGGTCCGCGAACCCGGTCGCGAGCGCGTCGGGAACGTAGCGGGCGTCGAGCAGCGTTGCCGGGTCCGTGAACGGCCATTTGCGCCGGTCCGGCGAGGAGAACACGCTCGCGGCGACGGCGGCGAACGCCGGATCGTGGATGTCGCCGCCTTTGGCGCTCTCGTACTTGGCCTTCAGTGCCGCCAGCCTGTCCTTGTCCATGCCCGATCGTCTCCTTCCGCGCAGCCCCGCACGCCGGACGTTGCCGCGCCTTATGCTGCGGCTTGCATTGCTTCGCATGACTTCGCCATTGACGCTATGATAGCCCATCGGATTGAAGTGGGGCGACCAAGCAGGACATAGGGAGAAGCGCTCATGACGGACCAGACGAAGAGCCCGGGATTTGCAACGCTTGCTGTTCACGCCGGAGCGACGCCCGATCCCTCGACCGGCGCTCGCGTGACGCCGATCTACCAGACGACGGCCTACGTATTCAACGATGCCGAGCATGCCGCGTCCCTGTTCGGCTTGCAGGCGTTCGGCAACATCTACACCCGCATCATGAACCCCACCCAGGCGGTTCTCGAGCAGCGCGTCGCGGCGCTCGAAGGCGGCACGGCTGCACTTGCGGTGGCATCCGGCCACGCGGCGCAGTTCCTGGCTTTCCACACACTGCTGGAGCCGGGCGACGAGTTCGTGGCAGGCCGGCAGCTCTATGGCGGCTCGATCAATCAGTTCAACCACTCGTTCAAGAAGTTCAACTGGAACGTCGTGTGGGCGGACTCGACCGATCCCGCGAGCTTCGAGAAGGCGATCACGCCGAAGACCAAGGCCCTGTTCGTCGAGAGCATCGCCAATCCGGGCGGCATCTTCGTCGATCTCCCGGCGATCGGCGCCATTGCCAAGAAGCACAACATCCCGCTCATCGTCGACAACACGCTGGCGTCGCCGTATCTGATCAAGCCGAAGGATCATGGCGCCGACATCGTGGTGCACTCCGCGACCAAGTTTCTCGGCGGGCACGGCAACTCTATGGGCGGCATCATCGTCGACTGCGGCACCTTCGACTGGCTCAAGGCCGGTAATCGCTATCCGACGCTGACCGAGCCGAACGCCAGCTACAACGGCATGGTGCTGGGCGAGACCTTCGGCAATTTCGCCTTCGCGATCGCGGCGCGGGTGATGGGGCTGCGTGATATCGGCCCGGCCGTCTCGCCGTTCAACGCCTTCCTGATCAATACCGGTATCGAGACCTTGCCGCTGCGGATGCGCCAGCATTGCGTCAATGCGCAGGCCGCGGCCGAGCACCTCGCGAAGCACCCGAAGGTTGCCTGGGTCAACTACGCCGGCCTGCCCGAGAACACCTACAACGCGCTGCAGAAGAAGCTGTCGCCGAACGGTGCCGGCGCGATTTTCACTTTCGGCCTCAAGGGAGGTTACGACGCGGGCGTCAAGTTCGTCGGTGCGCTGGAGCTGTTCTCGCATCTCGCCAACATCGGCGACGTGCGCAGCCTCGTCATCCACCCGGCCTCCACGACGCACAGCCAGCTCACCAAGGAGCAGCGCGCGGCGGCGGGCGCTGGCGACGACGTCGTGCGCCTCTCGATCGGCATCGAGGATACGGCTGACATCATCGCCGATATCGATAAGGCGTTGGCGGCGGTCTGAGCGATAGACCGCACCAGCAGTGCTTGATTGAGCATATCCTTGCGCTGAGGATGCGAATCAATCACGATTCCAAGTTCACCGGTCGGCATGATGTCGGCCGGGTGTGAGTTCATGGAGCCCCATGCCCCAAGTATGCATGGTTGGCGACGCGAGCCGTGTGGCCAGGTGCAGTGTCGGGCGACGTGTCCGCGCATCGGGTTGCGTGTTGGCCGTCGTCGTTGCTGCGTTCGCGTTGGGCGGCTGTGCGCGTGAAGATGCGCCCGCGGCCAACTGGCGGACGTCGACCCAGCCCCCTATGTCATTTGCCCCCTCAGCGGAGCCTGCGGCCGGAATTCAAACGCCGGGCGGCGGCGCGCCGATGGCACCGTCTATGCAGACGTTGCCGCAAGCGCCTCTGCCGCCGGCCGAGCGCAATCCGTGTCTGACCAAGTGGGGCTCGCCGCGTCTCGACGCGCCGGACGGCTGCGCCGCGCGCAGCCCGCGCGCGGAGCTTGCGCCCTCCAAACCGGTGACGCGTCTTGCGTCGGCCAGCGGTGCGCGCGTAATGCCGAAGCGGGGCGTCTACAAGGTCGGCAAAGCCTACACCGTTGCCGGCAAGACTTACGTGCCGGCCGAGAACCCGAACTACGACGAGACCGGCACCGCATCGTGGTACGGCGATGGCTTCCATGGCGGCCCGACCGCCAACGGCGAAGTTTATGACATGCATCTGCTGACGGCGGCGCATAAGACGCTGCCGATGCCGTCGTATGCCTATGTCCACAACCCGGCGAACGGCAGGACGATCATGGTCCGCATCAACAATCGCGGGCCGTTCGCGGGGAACCGCATCATCGACCTTTCACGCGAGGCGGCGCGCCTGCTGGACTTCAAATCGCGTGGCCTCGCGACGGTGCGCGTCACATACGCCGGACGCGCGCCACTGGACGGAAACGACAGCGCCGAACGCGCGTTTCTGACGCAACAGTCTTGGTATAATCGCGAAATCCAGGTCGGTGCGCGCTGAACGTGCGTGCGTTTTTAAGTGAGCGTCAGGGGAAATTTATTTAAATTTCATAATGGGTTGTCGGCTTTTTCTCAGAGACTGAGTCGAAATGTTCACAGGGAGTTGGCCCAGCCCTTGCAGCTTCACTCGGTCTGGGGAGTGGAGGTGGACGGCGCTACTGGTTTCGCTTGCGCCCCGTTGCGCCCTTTGCCATTCATGGTGCCCCGCGCGCCGGGGCGACAAGGATAGAGGCGCTCAGCACGCTTGAGCGTCCGGACTTGATGGAGGCGTTAGAGAGCGATGATCGGTCTTGTGATCATCACGCACGCGGGGCTGGCCGCTGAGTTCAAAGCCGCGGTCGAGCACGTTGTCGGACCGCAACAGCAGCTTGAGACGCTGTCCATCGGACCCGATGACGACATCGAGCAGCGGCGTCAGCAGTTGATCGAAGCGGTGGCCCGCGCGGACAGCGGCGCCGGCGTTGTCGTGTTGACGGACATGTTCGGGGGGACGCCGTCGAACATGGCCATCTCGGTGATGGAAGAAACCGGCGCTGAAGTGATCGCCGGCGTCAATCTCCCGATGCTGATCAAGCTCGCGGGCGTGCGCAAGGATCGCCCGCTGGCCGAAGCCGTCGATCTCGCGAAGGAGGCGGGCCGCAAGTACATTTCAGTGGCCAGCCAAGTCCTGTCGGGCACCACCTGAGATGCTGATCCGCGTATCTTCAGGAGATCGGCCGACGTGACGAAGCTAGTACACAGGGCCGATGTCCTTATTCCAAACAAGAAAGGTCTGCACGCTCGCGCATCGGCGAAGTTCGTCAAGTGTGCCGAGGAGTACGAGGCGGACATCCACGTCTCGCGCGATGGGCAGACGGTCGGCGGCACGTCGATCATGGGGCTGCTGACGCTGGCCGCAAGCCAGGGCACGACGATTACGATCGTCGCCCGCGGTGATGACGCGGCGGCGGCGCTGACGGCTCTGCTGGCGCTCGTCAAGGACGGCTTCGGCGAGGATTGCTGACAGCGCAGCGATTGGCGGTGGTTGTTCCCGTGCGCATTCTTGTGTGCGCTCGGAACGAACGCTCCAGCTTCGCCGTTCAACGGATGCCAATGCTGCTTCCATGCGTAAAATGACGGATACGTGCGGTCATTTGCGGCAAAATGCCGGGTAATGATCGCGTCTGTCACTCGCATGACACACGGGCTCTTAAAGCAAGCGCGCTGTTGGAAACGACGGCAGTGACCCGTCGAATCGGGCACCATCAACATTACGAATTTGCAACTGGCAAATTGCGCGTACGGCGTGCATTTTGACGTGGTGAATGGCGTATCGTCGCGGCTATGCACGCGCCATTATGCGGTGCGAATGCCGAATGACAGATGTCCACGGTTGCGCCATTTCGACCATCATATTGGTCTGCATCGATTTTTAGAGAGTTGGTGAGCCGCTGTCGCACCGGCGACGTGGCTTTGTCGAGGACCGGGGCGTAAGCGCCACTTGTTCCGGTTGTGCAACGCGGTATCGTTATGTCGCGATGCGGAAACGAGAGAATGGATAGTCGTGGGCTTGAATAGCACGACGCGCCGGAAAAATACCAAGGCCAGGATGGGCAGCCGCTACACGATCGTTGAATTGGCCCATACTGCGCTTTGCAAGCGAATTACCTGATTGGGAGCGATCCTTAGAAATAACGACGGATCGCAGATCAGGTACCCGTTGGGCTCTAAACACGTAGGGCAGGACAATGGCGACTCGCAGCGAGATCTTCGACCTCTACGCTCAGAGCTACGACCGGCAGAAGCAGGTCGTGATGTCTCTGAAGGATTATCTCGAGGGGTGCCGGAAGGATCCCTCGATGTACGCCACGGCGGCTGAGCGCATGCTCAAGGCCATCGGCGAGCCGATGGTGGTCGACACGGCGGATGATGCGCGTCTCGGCCGCATCTACATGAACCGCACGATCAAGGTCTACCCGGCCTTCAAGGATTTCTACGGCCTCGAGGAGACGATCGAGCGCATCGTCGGCTACTTCCGCCACGCCGCGCAGGGACTCGAGGAAAGAAAGCAGATCCTGTATCTGCTCGGCCCCGTCGGCGGCGGCAAGTCGTCGCTGGCTGAACGGCTCAAGGATCTGATGGAGGTCTGCCCGATCTACGTGCTCAAGGCGGGCAACGAGATCAGCCCGGTGTTCGAGAACCCGCTCGGCCTCTTCGATCCGCAGACCATGGGCCCGCATCTCGAAGAGAAGTACGGCATTCCGCTGCGCGTGCTCGGCGGTTTCATCTCGCCGTGGGCGGTGAAGCGCCTCGACGAGTTCGGTGGCGACATCTCGAAGTTCACGGTGGTGAAGCTATACCCCTCGAAGCTGCGCCAGATCTGCATCGCCAAGACCGAGCCGGGTGACGAGAACAACCAGGACATTTCGGCGCTGGTCGGCAAGGTCGATATCCGCAAGCTGGAGCACTTCGGCCAGAACGACGCCGATGCCTACTCCTACTCGGGCGGCCTCAACCGCACGACGCAGGGCCTGCTCGAATTCGTCGAGATGTTCAAGGCGCCGCTGAAGATGCTGCATCCGTTGCTGACGGCGACGCAGGATCGGACGTACGTCGGCACTGAGAACGTCGGCGCGATGCCGTATCAGGGCATCATCATCGCGCACTCCAACGAGAGCGAATGGCAGAGCTTCCGCGCCAACCGCACCAACGAGGCCTTCCTCGACCGCATCTGCGTGATCACGGTGCCGTACTGCCTTCGCGTCACCGAAGAAAGGAAGATCTACGACAAGCTGCTGCGCGCGAGTGAGCTGGCCGAGGCGCCGTGCGCGCCGGGCACGCTCGAAATGCTGGCGCAGTTCTCGGTGCTCAGCCGCCTCAAGGAGCACGAGAATTCGCAGCTCTTTTCCAAGATGCGCGTCTACGACGGCGAGAGCCTCAAGGACACCGACCCGCACGCCCGCACCATGCAGGAGTATCGCGACGCCGCGGGAGTCACGGAAGGCATGGACGGTGCATCGACCCGGTTCGCCTACAAGATCCTGTCCGAGACGTTCAACTTCGACAGTCACGAGATCAGCGCCGATCCCGTGCACTTGATGTACGTGCTCGAGCAGGCGATCAAGCGCGACCAGATGCCGGAGGAGCAGGAGACGCGGTTCCTCGAATTCATCAAGGAAGAGCTGTCGCCGCGCTACGCCGAGTTCATCGGCAACGAGATCCAGAAGGCGTACCTCGAGTCCTACAACGACTACGGCCAGAACCTGTTCGACCGTTATGTCGCCTACGCCGATGCATGGATCGAGGATCACGACTTCAAGGATAGCGACACGGGCCAGCTCATGAGTCGCGAGCTGCTCGACCAGGAGCTGTCCAAGATCGAGAAGCCGGCCGGCATCGCCAATCCGAAGGACTTCCGTTACGAGGTCGTCAAATTCTCGCTCCGGGCGCGCGCGCGCAACGGTGGCAAGAACCCGGATTGGACGAGCTACGAGAAGATCCGGGATGTCATCGAGCGGCGCATGTTCAGCCAGGTCGAGGATCTGCTTCCCGTGATCAGCTTCGGCGCGAAGAAGGACAGTCACGCCGAGAAGAAGCATCACGAGTTCGTCGAGCGGATGGTTTCGCGGGGTTACACGCCGCGTCAGGTTCGCCGCCTCGTCGAATGGTACATGCGGGTGAAGAAGTCGAGCTGAGTTGCGCAGGGTCGTGGTGGGCCGGGGGTATGAATGAATATCATCGATCGTCGGCTCAATCCCAAATCGAAGTCGCTCGGTAATCGGCAGCGCTTCGTGCGCCGGGCGAAGGCGGACATCCGCGAGGCGGTCAAGGACGCGCTCAAGAAGCGCAAGGTGACCGAGGTCGAGGGGTCCGAGAAGATCACGATCCGCTCGAAGAGCGTGCGTGAACCTTCCTTCTCGCATAGTCGCGACTCCGGCAGCCGCGACATGGTCCTGCCCGGCAACAAGGACTACAAGGTCGGCGATCTGATTCCGAAGCCGCAGGGTGGTAGCGGTGGCGGCGGCGGACAGGCGAGCGCCGATGGCGAAGGCCAGGACGATTTCGTCTTCACGCTCTCCAAGGACGAGTTCCTCGATCTCTTCTTCGAGGACTTGAAGCTGCCCAATCTGATCAAGACGCGCCTCAAGGATCTGAAGTCGCCGGTGCCGCAGCGTGCCGGCTACACGACCGACGGGCCGCCCGCGAAGCTCAATCGCGTGCGTACCATGCGCCGTTCGCTGGCGCGCCGGATCGCGCTGCGCCGGCCGAAGGATGCCGACATTCTGCTGCTGGAGAAGACGCTCGCGGAAGCCGAGGCCGATGTGCCCCGCGACGAGGCGCGGGTTGCTGAACTCAGAGCTCGACTCGAGCGGCTTTTGCGGTTGCGCAAGACGATCGCCTACGTTGATCCGATCGACCTTCAGTACAATCGCACCGAGCGCGTGCCGCGGCCGGCGACGCAGGCGGTCATGTTCTGCCTGATGGACGCCTCCGCCTCGATGACGGAGTCGCTGAAGGATCTCGCCAAGCGGTTCTTCATGCTGCTCCACCTGTTCCTGTCACGCCACTACCGCGAGGTCGACGTGGTCTTCATCCGCCACACCTCCACGGCGGCGGAAGTGGACGAGGAGACGTTTTTCCGTGGTGTCGAAACCGGCGGCACGGTGATCTCGACCGCACTCGAGGAGATGGACAAGATCGTGCGCGATCGCTACTCGCCCGAGGACTGGAACATCTACGCCGCGCAGGCCTCCGACGGCGACAACATTCCTGACGACATGCGCCATTGCCTCGAGCTGGTCGAGCACAACCTGCTGCCGGCCTGCCAATACTTCGCCTACATCGAGGTGAGTGAGCAGATCGGTTTCGGAGATACGATCGTGTGGGACGGCTACAAGGAGATCGCGGATCGCAACCGGCACTTCGCCATGCGCCGCGTGACGAGCCCGTCGGAGATTTTCCCGGTCTTCCACGAGCTGTTCTCGGCTTCTGCCGGCGCGTGAGGGCTTCCCCATGACCATGACCGACATCTCGAAGCCCACCATCAAGGCGCCGAAGCCGTTGTTCGACGGGCCTGAGTGGAACTTCGACCTGATCCGCGACACGTATGATGCGATCGCCGAGATCGGCCTCGGCGAGATGGGGCTCGACATCTACAAGAACCAGATCGAGGTGATCACGGCCGAGCAGATGCTCGACGCCTATTCCTCGATCGGGATGCCGGTCATGTACCGGCACTGGTCGTTCGGCAAGCGCTTCGCCCATGACGAGATGTACTATCGCAAGGGTGCGCGCTCGCTCGCCTTCGAGATCGTCATCAATTCCGATCCCTGCATCAACTACATCATGGAGGAGAACTCCATGACGATGCAGTGCCTCGTGCTTGCGCACGCGGCGATGGGGCACAATCACTTCTTCAAGAACAACTACCTGTTCAAGCAGTGGACGCAGGCCGACGCGATCCTCGAATATCTGGCGTTCGCGAAGAAGTTCGTCGCCGATTGTGAGGAGCGCTTCGGTGTTTCCGCGGTCGAGTCGGTGATCGACGCCGCGCACGCGCTGATGAACCAGGGCGTCAGCCGCAACGCGAGCCCGCGCCGGCGTTTTGATCCGGCCAAGGCGCGTGAACGCGAGATCAAGCGTCGCGAGTACGAGATCGAGATCTACAACGAGCTGTGGCGGACGCTGCCGCAGACCAAGGGTGATGGCAAGGCGGAGGAGCCGGTCACGGATGCCGGGCCGCTGATCGTTCCTGAAGAGAATCTGCTCTACTTCATCGAGAAGCACTCGCCCAAGCTTGCGGGCTGGAAGCGCGAAATTCTGCGCATCGTGCGCGTCCTCTCGACCTATTTCTATCCGCAGCGTCAGACCAAGGTGATGAACGAGGGCTGCGCGACCTTCGTCCACTATGAGATCATGAACCGTCTCTACGAGAAGGGCCTCGTCACCGACGGTTCGATGCTCGAATTCACACACATGCACTCGTCGGTCATCTATCAGCCGGGCTTCTCGGATCGCGGCTTCTCCGGTTTCAATCCCTATGCGCTCGGCTTCGCGATGATGCGCGACATTCAGCGCATCTGCCGTGAGCCGACCGAAGAGGACCGCAAGTGGTTCCCCGATTTCGCCGGCAACGGTGAGCCGATGGAGACGCTGCGCGACGCCTGGGCGAACTACCGCGACGAGAGCTTCATCCACCAGTTCCTGAGCCCGAAGGTGATCCGCGATTTCCGCCTGTTCCACATCCGCAACAAGTCGGAGGACCACGCGGTGCGCGTCGAGGCGATCCACGATGAGCAGGGCTATCGCGAGGTGCGCCGCCTGCTCGCGCGCCAGTATGACGTCTCGCAGCAGGATCCCGATATTCAGGTGACGGACGCCGATCTCTCGGGCAGTCGCCGCCTCGTGCTCACCCACTTCGTGCGCGACGGCATCCTGCTCGACAAGGACGAGTGCGACCGCACGCTGATGCACGTCGCGCGGCTGTGGGGTTTTCGCGTCCGTCTCGTCGAGGTCGATGCGATGACCGGCGCCAAGCTCCGCGAGCACGAGACATTGCCGCTGCCGTAGTCCGCACGGCGTGGGGCTTTTCCGCTTGCGCTGGACCTTGGGGCCGCCTTCATAAGAGCTGCGGATAATCAACCGCGAGGTGATTCATGCGCTCTTCCGCCCCCCAGCTCAGTCCTTCCGAAGCGGCACGACAACTCGGTGTCTCCGTCAAGGCGTTGCGCGTCTACGAGCAACGCGGCCTGCTCGCGCCAGCGCGTACCGGGTCCGGCTGGCGTGCCTACAGCGCCGACGATATGGTGCGAGCCCGCGACATCGTCGCGTTGCGCGCGCTCGGCCTCAGCCTCGCCGAAGTCGGTGCCGTGATGCTCAGCGGTGATGCCGCAGCGTTGTCGCGCGCGCTGGCGGCGCATCAAGCGGCGCTCGAAGGGCAGGTGCATCAGCTCGCCGACCGGATCTCCCGTGTGCGCGAGCTGCGTGCCAACCTCGATGCCGGGCGGATGCCGAGCGGGGACGATCTCGCCGGATTGCTTCAGCCGCGTGCGCCGGCCATCGCGTTCGATTTGCCGTGGCCGTGGGGTGGCGAGCGCTTCGAGCTGACCGACATCAAGCCGCTGACCTTCATCGTCGGGCCCTTGTTCAGCGGCAAGACGCGCCTCGCGCACGCGATCGCGGCCGGGTTGCCGGGTTGCGTCTTTGTCGGCCTCGATCGATCGAACGATGACGAGGGCGCCGATCGGGCGCTGAAGGCACGCGTCGAGGGTACGCTCGAGTGGCTCGCCGGGGAGGGCGCGACGGTGTCGCCAGCGCTCACGGCCCTCGTTGCTGCGCTGGAAATGGCGGAGCCGCAGGCGTTCGTCGTCGACATGATCGAGCAGGGGCTCGACCAGGCGTCGCAGGATGCGTTGATCTGTCACCTCCGGCATCGTGGACCGGATGCGCGGCCGCTATTCCTGCTCACGCGCTCGAATGTGATCCTCGATCTCGCGGCGGTGCGCGCCAACGAGGCGATCCTCTTCTGCCCCGCCAATCATGCGCCGCCGAGCCTTGTCCAGCCTTACCCAGGCGCGCCGGGATACGAGGCGGTTACAACTTGTCTGGGCGCGCCGGAAGTCCGCGCGCGCACGGAGGGTGTCATCGCGATCCGGACCCCGGTATGATGCGCGGCTGAACTTGCATCCCGACGGAGCCATCCCGTGTCCCGCCTGCGCGTCGTTTTCGACCTCGATGACACGCTCTATCCCGAGCGGCAGTTCGCGCTGTGCGGCTTCCGCGCGTGCGGGGAATGGGCCAAGGCCGAATTCGGCGTCGAGGGCGTGGGCGAGGAAATGACCCGTCTGCTCGATGCGGGGATGCTCGGCAAGCTGTTCACGACCGTGCTCGAGACCCACATCCCCGGTCACAAGCCGGAGCATCTCGCTGTGCTCCGCGAGGTCTATCGCGGCGCTGCCGCCGAACTCACCCTGTTCGAGGATGGCGCCTGGGCGCTCGATCACTATGCCGGCAAGGGGCCGCTCGGTCTGATCACCGACGGCACCCAC
Organism: uncultured Hyphomicrobium sp.; assembly: GCA_964557265.1. Taxonomy (GTDB): domain Bacteria; phylum Pseudomonadota; class Alphaproteobacteria; order Rhizobiales; family Hyphomicrobiaceae. The sequence goes on along the minus strand of CAZKZT010000081.1, from coordinate 698 downwards.
ACCGTCCAGCGCAAGAAGGTCGCGGCGCTGGCGATCGAGCCGCGCTTCCATAAGATTGTCTATACCGACGCGCTGGGCGACGACCGGGCCTATTTCAAGCCGCACCCGATGGCCTTCGAGCGCGTCGCGGCGGCGATCGGCGCGCCGGGCGATCGTTTCGTCTACGTCGGCGATAACCCGCTCAAGGACTTCGTGGCGCCCAATGCGATGGGCTGGGCGACGATCCAGGTCGTCCGCGACGGCGGCATCCACGATGCGACCCGCGTTGCCGCCGCCGGTGCCCCTCAGCATCAGATCACGGCGCTGACCCAGCTCCCCGACATCCTCGGCGTCTGAAAGCCCATTGCGCTGAAATACCAGTGCGAACCGGTCGCTCTGCGACTGTGCGTCACCGCTAAACGGTGCCGCAACTTGACCTGGATCAATCCTTCCGCGTTCGACCCTTTCTAATGTGCCCCTGTTTAGCGGCACGCGCGCTCCGTCGGCTGCGCGGCGTATGGCTCGGGCATCCGGGGGATTTCTGAAATGGCGGACACTAAAGAGGGCCTGGAAGCATTCGGCGACGTGCTTGCGGTCGGTGCAGCAGTCCTGTTCGGGCTCGTCGGCGCGGTCTGGTTCATGGGATCTAGCGATCCCGCGATGTCGTTCCACGGCCTGCTATTGTTGCTCGGCTCGATTGCCGCCGGCATCTACGTCGC
>CAZKZT010000080.1:0-12552 GCA_964557265.1 uncultured Hyphomicrobium sp. | reverse complement strand
GAAGCCGTGGCTGCGCGAGAGGAAATAGGTCGGCGCCTTCGACGAGCAGCCGATGCCCGACACCTTGGCGATGCGATGCGCCGGAAGGTCCATCTCGTAGCAGGCTTCGATGATGGCGGCGGTGATGCTGTCGTGCCCGCAGCCGGCGCACAGCGTCGACATCGAGCCCTCGTAGTCGCGGCGGGTGAGGCCGAGGGCGTTGCGGGGGAGCGCGGGATGGTGCGCGGACGGCTTGGCGATGTAGCTCATGGCTAGTGTCCCGATTCCGAAGTTCGCCAGTTCTCGATGCTGGTGTCCCGAGCGAACTTCGGAATCAGAAGGGACACTAGAATCATAATCACACTCGTTGTCCTGCTACTCGGCGGCGGCGGCTTTTTCGGGCTGAAGATGGGCGAGCACGGCCTTGCGGACGAACGCCGCGGTGGTCGGCATGCCGTCGTAGCTGAGCGTCGCGATCAGCTTGGTGCCGGGCACGTCGGCTTCGGTCATCAGCAGCGAACGCATCTGCGCGTCGCGGTTCTGCTCGACGACGAAGATCTGGTCGTGCGCGGCGCAGAAGGCCTTGACGTCCTCGTTGAACGGGAACGCCTTGAGCCGCATCGCGTTGACACGCACGCCCGCGCGCTCGAGTTCATCGAGACCTTCGAGGACTGCGGGGCGCGTGGCACCGAAGTAGATGAGGCCGATCTTGCCGCTCTTGTCGCGGATGTCGATCTCGGGTTTCGGCACCAGCGTCGCGGCGGTATCGAACTTGCGCCGGATGCGATCGATGACACGCGCGTGGATGCGCCCGTCCTCGGTGTAGCGGGCGTACTCGTCGTGGCTGGTGCCGCGAGTGAAAAACGAACCCATCGAGGGATGCGTGCCGGGCAGCGTGCGGTAGGGGATCGCATCGCCATCGACATCGAGGTAGCGGCCCCACGGCTGGCCCTTCACCGTCTTGAAGGCTTCGAGCTGCTCCGCCGAGAGCACCTTGCCGCGGCTCTGATCGCGGCTGTCGTCCCAGGTGAAGGGATCGGTCATCCAGTCGTTCATGCCGATGTCGAGATCGGACATGACCATGACGGGTGTCTGCAGCAGCTCGGCGAGATCGAAGGCGTCGGCGCCCATCGAGAAAACCTCGGTCGGGTCCGAGGGGAACAGCAACACATGCCTGGTGTCGCCATGGCTCGCATAGGCGCAGGAGATGATGTCCGGCTGGCCGGTGCGGGTCGGCATGCCCGTGGAGGGGCCGCCGCGCTGGATGTTGAACAGCACCACCGGCACTTCGGCGAAGTAGGCGAGGCCGAGGAACTCGCTCATCAGCGAGATGCCGGGGCCCGAGGTTGCCGTAAACGAGCGCGCGCCGTTCCAGCCGCCACCGATCGCGACACCGATCGCGGCAAGCTCGTCCTCCGCCTGCACGATGCTGTAGAGCTTCTTGCCTTCCTTGGTGACGCGCATCCGCCGGGCGTGCTTCTCGAAGCCTTCAGGCAGCGATGTCGACGGTGTGATTGGATACCACGCGCAAACAGTGGCACCGCCGTAGACCGCCGCGAGACCACCCGCCTCGTTGCCGGTGACCATGATCTTGCCCTTGGCGGCTTCGGCCGCACGGGCGCGGATCGGCAGCGGGCACTGGAAGTTTTCGCGCGCGAAATCGCGGCCGAGATCGACGGCCTGCAGGTTTGCGGCCATCAACTTCTCTTTGCCCTTGAGCTGATCGGAGATCACGCCCTTCAGCGCCTCGAGATCCATCGACAGCAGCTCGACGAGGGCGCCGACGTACACCATGTTCTTGAAGAGCTGGCGCTGGCGCGCGTCCTTCCACTGCTTGGCGCAGATCTGTGCGATCGGGATCGGCAGCAGCGTGATGTCATCGCGCGGCCAGATGCGCGGCATCGAGCTGTCATAGAGGAGCCAGCCGCCCGGCACGACCTCGGCGAGATCGTCGGCGTAGGTCTGCGGGTTCATCGCGACCATCAAGTCGATGCCGTCGCGGCGTGCGAGATAGCCCGCCTCCGACACCCGCACCTCGTACCAGGTCGGCAGGCCCTGGATGTTCGACGGGAAAATGTTCTTCGGGCTTACCGGGATGCCCATCCGAAACAATGTCTTCGCGACCATCGTATTGGCCGAGGCGGAGCCCGAGCCGTTGACGGTGGCGAACTTGATGACGAAATCGTTGATTCCGCTCATGGCGTCTCTGTCGTCCTTGTTCCTTCTCGGAGCCCCGCCGCGTTGTTGTCGCGCGGTTCAGGTGCCCCATCCTCCCAGCCTGTCCGAGTGCCTTAGGTGTCGAGGGCGGCCCGCTGCTGCGATGCCGCCGGTCGTTGTTGCGCTATCCGAGATAAGCGTTGTGGTGGGCGAGGCAGGCTGACGAAGCCTGCGCCTCCGCATAGGCGAATTTCTGCATGTCCCAGGCGCCGGTCGGACAGCGCTCCGCACACAAGCCGCAGTGCAGACAGACGTCCTCATCCTTGGCCATGATGCGTCCGGTCTTGAGCGTATCGGAGACGTAGATGGCCTGCGTCTTGTTCAGCGCGGGCACGCGCAGTTCCATGCGCAGGTCCGGCTCGTCATCGTTCTCGGTGAAGTTGATGCAATCGACCGGGCAGATGTCCATGCAGGCATCGCACTCGATGCACAGCTCGCGCGTGAACACGGTCTGCACGTCGCAGTTCAGGCAGCGCTCGACCTCGCGCGCGGCGATCTTGTCGTCGAAGCCCAGCTCGACTTCGAGCTTGAGATTCTTGAGCGAGGCTTCGAGCGTCGCGTGCGGTACCGCCTGCCGGTTCCGCGGGTCGTAGTTGTTGGAATACGACCACTCGTGGATGCCCATCTTCTGGCTGACCAGCGTGTGGCCGGGCTTCGGGCGATCGACGATGCTGCGGCCGTGGCAGTAGGCATCGATCGAGATGGCCGCCTGATGCCCGTGCGCGACGGCCCAGATGATGTTCTCGGGCCCCCACGCGGCATCACCGCCGAAGAACACGCCGGGGATCGAGCTCATGAACGTCTTGCGGTCGACGGCGGGCTGGCCCCACTCGTTGAAGGTCATGCCGATGTCGCGCTCGATCCAGGGGAAGGCGTTCTCCTGGCCGATCGCCATCAGGACGTCGTCGCACGCGATGGTGACGATCTCGCCGGACGCTTCGAGCTTGGGGCGCCCCTTCGCGTCGACGCCGGTCTCGATCATCTTCTCGAACGTCATGCCGACGAGCTTGCCGCCCTCGACGAGGAAGGATTTCGGCGCGTGATTGTCGAGGATCGGGATGCCCTCGTGCAGCGCGTCCTTGATCTCCCAGTCGGAGGCCTTCATCACCTTGCGCGGCGAGCGCACCGTCACGGTGACGGCTTCGGCGCCGAGGCGCAGCGCGGTGCGGCAGCAGTCCATCGCGGTGTTGCCGCCGCCGATCACGACAATGCGGCGCCCGACCTTCTCGACGTGACCGAAGGCGACCGAGGTCAGCCAGTCGATGCCGATGTGAATGTTGGCGGCGGCTTCACGGCGACCGGGCAGGTCGAGATCCTTGCCCTTGGGCGCGCCGGTGCCGACGAAGATGGCGTCATAGCCTTCTGCGCGGAGTGACTTGAGGCTCTTGATCTCAGCGCCGAAGCGGGCGTTGACGCCCATGTCGATGATGCGGCCGACTTCCTCGTCGAGCACGCTCGCGGGCAGGCGGAACGAGGGAATGTTCGTGCGCATCAGGCCGCCGGGGATCGGATCGCGCTCGAACAGCGTGATGTCGTAGCCGAGCGGCATCAGATCGCGCGCGACGGCGAGCGAGGCGGGACCGGCGCCGATGAGGGCGACACGCTTGCCGTTCTTCTGGACCGGGATTTCGGGAAGGAGGCCGTCGATGTCGCCCTTGTAGTCGGCGGCGACGCGCTTCAGGCGGCAAATCGCGACCGGCTCGGCGTTCTTCTTGGAGGGGTCTTTGGCATTGCCTTCATCGCCGACCTGGATGCGGCCGCGGCGGCAGGCGGGTTCGCAGGGACGGTCACAGACGCGGCCGAGGATGCCGGGAAAGACGTTCGATTCCCAGTTCAGCATGTATGCGGCGGCATACTGGCCCTGGGCGATCAGGCGGATGTACTCGGGAACCGGTGTATGCGCCGGACAGGCCCACTGGCAGTCGACGACTTTGTGGAAGTATTGCGGGTTGTCGATATCCGTCGGAGGGGTCCGACCTCGCGTCCGCGCTCGGGCTGCGGTTCCACTCGCCTGCATTCGCCTCAATCCCTGGCTCGTTCCTGCGCCGGGGTGCGATCCTTGCCGAACGATAGCGAGAGCTGCCTCAGCCGCCCGCCGCCCCGTCCTTCGATCTGGCCCCAGCCCCTGACGCAACCCCGTTTCAGCGGGGCCTGCAACTTAGACTTCATATAACTCGTGATAGATCAGTTGGCCACACGCCATCGCGCATTGCTGATGCCAGAATTAACAGTTGCCAGCCGGGATTTTCTGGGGAGAGCGGGGGCGCCGAAACGCAAAGCGCCGACCCGAAGGCCGGCGCTTGAGCTATAGTGCAGAGCGGCCCGATCAAGGGCGCTGCATCGCACAATCGAGGCGTGAGACTTAGAAGAGGCCCTCGAACTTCTTCTTGAAGCGCGAAACGCGGCCGCCGCGGTCCAGCATCGTCTGGTTGCCGCCGGTCCAGGCCGGGTGCGTGGTCGGGTCGATCTCGAGGTTGAGCGTGTCGCCCTCTTTGCCATAGGTCGAGTACGTCATGTACTCGGTGCCATCGGTCATCACGACCTTGATCTGGTGGTAATCGGGGTGAAAATCCTCGATGTTCTTCATAGTCTCTCTCCGGAGCAGGGCGGTACCGGGCGCCGCCATGAGGGTCAGGCGCGTGGCCGCAGGCTCAATCAGGTAACGGGAAGCTGGCGCGCTCTATACAAAAAGACCGGGGTCTGCACAAGCCATTGCGATGCGGCATGGAGGGCGGAGACCGAGCCAGTGCCTGTTCGCCGGGTGTAATAGGGCCATGCGCTCCAGCAGATTGACGGGTTTTAGGGTTTTGCTACGGTCCTGACCCAAAGGAAACCATGATGGCAACGCCCGATAGTCGGATCTCTCCATTCGATCTGGAGAAGAGCCGCCCCAACAAGGAAGGTGACTTCCTGCGCGAGGAAGTGCGCCTCGCCAACCGTAATTCCGGTATTCTTCTGGAAGCCCTGCGTCACGATGTGACGCCGGCCGGGATGCACTACCTCCTCAACCATTTCGACGTTCCGTATGTGCCGGATGGCGACGCCTGGACGCTGAACGTGACGGGCCGGGTCCGCCGCCCGCTCAAGTTGACGCTCGCCGACATCAAGGCGCTGCCCGCCAAGACGCTCCGGGTGACGCTCGAGTGCGCGGGCAATGGGAGGGCCAATATAGGGCTCCGCCGCCAGAGCATGCCGTGGATGTACGAGGCGGTCGGGACTGCGGAATGGACGGGCACGCCGCTGCGCCATGTGCTGGAGCGGGCCGGCCTGGAGCCCGATGCGATCGACATCTCCTTCCTCGGCGTCGATCGGGGCTTCGACAAGGTGCTGCACGAGTACGGTCGCAGCCTCGCGCCGCAGCTCGCGCTCAACGACGACGTGCTGCTGGTCTGGGCGATGAACGGCGCGCCGCTGCTGCCTCAGCACGGCTATCCGCTGCGCATGATCGTGCCCGGCTGGTACGGCATGGCGAGCGTCAAATGGCTCGACCGTATCGAAGTGCTCGATACGCCGTTCCAAGGCCATCAGCAGGTCGGGAGCTACATTTATCGCGAGGAGGCGAACGATCCGGGGGTGCCGATCACCCACATCCGGGTGAAATCGCTGATGGTGCCTCCGGGCCTTCCCGATTGGTACACGCGCCACCGCCTCGTGGCGCCGGGTCCCGTCACGGTGCACGGCCGTGCATGGTCGGGCAACGGTGTGCCGGTGACGCGGGTCGAGTTCGGCGTCGACGGTGTGTGGCAGGAGGCGACGCTCGGGCCGGTCGCCGGGCGCTACGCGTGGCGGAGCTGGCAGGTGACGTGGGATGCGGCCCCTGGCGAATACGAGATCGCCTGCCGTGCCACCGACGAGAACGGCGATACGCAACCGCTTGAAGAGCGCTGGGATCGCAGCGGCTTCGGCAACAACATGGTGCACAAGATCGGGGTGACGGTGCGAGCATGAGCACGACGGCGGAAACGACGATGGAAGTGCGGGTGTGGCGCGGCGGCGCCGAGGGCGAATACGAGTCCTTCGACGTGCCGCGGCGCGACAGCCAGACCGTGCTCGACGTGGTGACGTGGATCCAGCGGCACGCCGATCCGACGCTCGCCTATCGGTTTGCCTGCCGCGTCGGCGTATGCGGCTCGTGTGCGATGACCGTCAATGGGCGTCCGCGCTGGACCTGCCGCACGCACGTCTCGAAGGTGGTGGAGGACGGGCGTTTGGAGATCGGGCCACTCGCCAATCTGCCCGTGATCCGCGATCTCGCCGCCGACATGACACCGTTCTTCGAGAAGTGGCAGAAGGCCGAGGGCACGTTCGTTCCGTCGCGCACGCGCCACGAACCGCTCGAAACCATCAGTCCCGAAAGTGCCGAGCGCAAGGAAGCCGACGCCGCGATCGAGTGTATCAACTGCGGTGTGTGCTATGCCGCGTGCGACACGGTGCGCTGGAGCCCCGAGTACTTCGGGCCTGCCGCACTCAACCGCGCGTGGTCGCTCGTCAACGACGTACGCGACACCGGCAATCTCGCGCGTCTCACCGCGGCGGCGAGCAGCGGCGGCTGTCATAACTGTCACTCGCATCAATCGTGCGAGCAGCTCTGTCCCAAGCAGCTCAATCCGACGGCGTCGATCGCCGGCCTCAAGCGGCGCACCATGCAGGCCTACATTCGTGGAGAGATCGCGTGAGTGCTGTCCGTCTCTACGTCTGGCAGCGCGCGACGGCACTGCTCATGGTGCCGCTGATCGCCCTGCATCTGATTGTCATCATCTACGCGACCAACCGGGGCCTGAGTGCCGCGGACATGCTCGGGCGCACGCGCGGCAGCGTCGCGTGGGGGCTGTTCTATAGTCTGTTCGTTGTCGCCGCCTCGATCCACGGCGCGATCGGCGTGCGCGGTGTCGCGCGCGAGTGGCTCGGCTGGCGCCCGGTCGCGCTCGATCGATTGATGTGGATCTTCGGCGCGGTGCTGCTGGTGCTCGGCCTGCGCGCAGTGATCGCGGTGGTGATGCCATGACAGCGCGTCAGCACAACGCCGCCTATCGCGCCGACCGTCTATGGTTGTCCGCGTTGGTCCATCGTGTCTCGGGCGTGCTGCTCGCGGCATTCCTGCCGCTGCATTTCCTGGTCCTCGGTCTTGCGATCCGGAGCGAAGCTGCGCTCGATGGGTTCCTCGCGTGGACCAAATCGCCGCTCGTGAAGTTCGCCGAGATCGGTCTGGTGCTGCTGCTCGCGATTCATTTGCTCGGCGGCATTCGCGTGCTGGTGATCGAGAACATGCCCTGGCGTGACGGACAGAAGAAGCTCGCGACGATGGCGGCGGTGGGTGCGGTGGCGATCGGCGCGGTGTTCCTGGTGGCGGTTCTATAGTTGCCGCAGCCCGCAACGCCTTCGGTTGCTTTTTCTTGCCGCGGTTGCCGGCCGCGGCAGGCATAAAGGAACGCGCGTGCAACTGCGCCACGGAACCAACTGGCGATCGATCGGCGGCGCTCTGGCTGAGCGCTTCGCGGGTGCAGGCGATCGCTTGCGCAAGCGCGTGCCGCTGCTGATGAGCGCGGGGGCGATGGGCGCGGTCGCCGTGCTCCTGGCGGGACTGTCGCCGTGGTTTGCGGTTGTCGGCGGGGGGCTGGCGCTGGGTCTTGCAGCCTTCGTCCAACTCGAAGAGGGCGAAGGGCCGGTGCGGCGCGGCGCGGCCCAGTTGGGCGATGACGAGGGCGTTGCACCGCTCGCGGCGTGGCAGTCGGTTCTCGACGCCATGCCGGATCCGGTGCTGGCGCTCGGTGCCGGCGGCCGGATCGTGCATCTCAATCCGGCGGCGCGCGAGATCTACGCGACGTTGCGTGTCGGCGGTCAGATCGGTCTGCTGAGCCGCGACCCGGAGTTCCTGCAAGCGATTGATGACGTGATCGATGATGGCCGCCAGCGTGCGATCGAAGTGCACGAGCGCGTCCCGATCGATCGCCGCGTGCGCATCACGCTCACCGCGATGCATCGGGATCACGTCGCCGCTGAGGATCGCGGGACGTTGCCGCGAGTCGTGGTCGTCTTGCGCGATCTCACCGAGCAGGACCGCCTCGCCAAGATGCGCGCTGATTTCGTCGCCAACGCGAGCCACGAGCTGCGCACGCCGCTGGCGTCTGTCGTTGGTTTCATCGAGACCTTGCAGGGCCGCGCGGCTGACGATCCGGTCGCCCGCGCGCGCTTCCTCGGGATCATGAGCGAGCAGGCGGCGCGGATGCAGCGCCTCGTCGAGGATCTGCTGTCGCTGAGCCGCGTCGAGATGCGCGAGCACGTGCCGCCGCGCACCGCGATCGACCTCAACGAAACCGTGGCGAAAGCGATCCAGGCGTTGGAGCCGGTTGCGCAGCGGCTGGGGGCGACACTGTCGCTGTCGCTCGCCGATGGCCCCGCGATCGTGCTCGGCGAGACGGACGAGATCGTCCAGGTCGTGCAAAATCTCGTACAGAACGGGATCAAGTATGGTCGCCCCGGCGCACCGGTCGAGGTGACGGTGCGGCGAATCCGGCAGGGGCCGACGATGCGGCTCGCGATTGCCGTGCGCGACGAGGGGCCGGGTATCGCGCCCGAGCATCTGCCCCGGCTCACCGAGCGCTTTTACCGCATCAGCGCCAAGTCGAGCCGCGAAAAGGGCGGCACGGGTCTCGGCCTTGCGATCGTCAAGCATATCGCCAACCGCCATCGCGGCGAGTTGCGGGTGACTTCTGAGCTCGGCAAGGGGTCTACCTTCACTTTTGTGATCGACGAGCAGATTCCCCGCCCAGGACAGCTTGCCCACCGCTGAAAAACGGCGCGGGATCAGCTATATACATTGTCACATTTCTGTAGGCTGCGGCCGCTAGATTGCGCTTCAATGAAACCCGGGGCGCGGCTGCGTCGGATCGTCGAACGCCAGCGCCACGTCGGAGAAACAAAATGCGTGAGCACACCGTCAAGGCCTTCGAGCAGGAGCTGGCGCTCCTCGACAAGCGCGTGTCGCAGATGGGCGGTCTCGCCGAGCAGCAACTCGGCCGTGCCTTCGATGCGATGGAGCGGCGCGACCCTAAGCTCGCCGCCGATGTCGTCTCCAGCGATGCGCTGATCGACCAGCTCGAGCGCGACCTGCAGGATCAGGCGATCGTCATGATCGCGAAGCGCCAGCCGCTCGCGGATGACCTGCGCCACATCATGACCGTGCTCAAGATCGCGGGCGATCTCGAGCGGATCGGCGACCTCGCGAAAAACATCGCGAAGCGGGCACTGGCGATCTCGGGCGAGAACCATCCGAAGCCGCTGCTGACCGGCCTCAAGAACATGACCGAGCTGGCGTTGCGGCAGCTCAAGGACGTGCTCGACGCCTACGGCGAACGGCAGGCCGACAAGGCGCTCGCGGTGTGGCGCGCCGATGAGCAGATCGATGCAATGTACAACTCGCTGTTCCGCGAGCTGCTGACCTACATGATGGAAGACCCGCGCAACATCGGGCTCTGCACCCATCTGCTGTTCGGCGCCAAGAACATCGAGCGCATCGGCGACCACACGACGAACATCGCCGAGAATGTTCATTTCCTCGTCCATGGCCAGCCCGTCACCGACGTGCGGCCGAAGGGCGACGACACCAGTTCCACGCTGATCCGCGTCACCGAGCCGTAAGGCCCGGCCGCGATTGGCGTGCGTGAGATGCGTGACAGGCCCGATGGAGGCGTCGATGGACGCCATTTCGGCGCCGGTTCACGCGTAAGATTCGAGAGGAGTTGCAGGCGTGCGCAGTGCAACCTTGAGAACGGCAGGTGCCAGCACGATCCGCAGTGATCGGGCGCCGGACGGTTCAGTGGCCAGGGAGGGCCGGGCGCACATGAGCGTCAAGATCCTGGTGGTCGAGGATGATCCGGCCATCGTCGAACTCATCACCTACAACCTGGACGCCGAGGGCTTCAATGTCGTCTCTTCGGAGAGCGGCGAGGAAGCGCAGATGCTCATCAACGAGGAGCAGTTCGATCTGATCCTGCTCGACTGGATGCTGCCGGGCGTGTCAGGGATCGAGCTGTGCCGCCGCCTGCGCCAGCGCAGCGAGACGATGGGCGTGCCGGTCATCATGCTGACCGCTCGGGGCGAAGAGGGCGACCGGGTGCGCGGGCTCGCGACGGGCGCCGATGACTACATCGTCAAGCCGTTCTCGGTTGCCGAGCTGGTGGCGCGAGTCAAAGCGATGCTGCGCCGGGCGGCGCCCGAGCGTGTCGCGGACGTGATCTCGGTCGGCGACGTGTCGCTCGACCGCCTCGCGCATCGCGTGAAGCGGGCAGGCCGCGAGGTGCGGCTCGGCCCGACCGAGTACCGCCTGCTCGAGTTCATGATGGAGCGCGCGGGCCGCGTGCTCAGCCGCGAGCAGATCCTCGATGGTGTCTGGGGACGCCAGGCCGAACTCGATGAGCGCACGGTAGACGTGCACATCGGGCGGTTGCGCAAGGCGCTGGTGCGCGGCAAGGAGGCGGAAGTGATCCGCACCGTGCGCGGCGCCGGTTACGTTATCGAGCACGGCTGAGAAATCCGCCGCTTCTCAGTCTCCGATCGCAATGGTAGAGCGTCGCTGTCGCCCGCGTTCGAGGACGCGGCGCGGCGCATCGTTCCCTCCCGCGACCGGCTTGCCCATGACGATCGACTTCAAGGACCCCGTAGCGCTGACCCAGGCGCTGATCCGCTGTCCCTCCGTGACGCCCGAAGAAGGTGGCGCACTGACGTTGCTGGAAGCGGCGCTGAAACCGGCGGGATTCGAATGCCATCGCCTGATGATGTCGACGCCCGGTACACCCGACGTCGATAATCTCTATGCGCGCCTCGGTCGCAAGCAGCCGAACCTGTGCTTCGCCGGGCATACGGATGTGGTGCCGGTCGGCGATGCCGCGAAGTGGACGTATCCGCCGTTCGGGGCCGAGATTCACGACGGCGTTCTCTACGGACGGGGCACGGTCGACATGAAGGGCGCGATCGCCGCGTTCGTTTCGGCGACATTGCGACAGGTTGAGCGTCATGGCGGCGAATTGCCCGGCGCGATAAGTTTTCTCATCACTGGCGACGAGGAAGGCCCCTCGATCAACGGCACGATGAAGGTGCTCGACTGGATGCGCGAGCGCGGCGAAGTGATGGACGCCTGCATCGTCGGCGAACCGTCCAATCCGTCCGAACTCGGCCAGGAGATCAAGATCGGGCGGCGCGGTTCGCTCAATGCCGAGCTGGTTGTCGGAGGCAAGCAAGGGCACGCGGCCTATCCCGCGCTCGCCGAGAACCCGGTTCCGAAGCTCGCGCGGCTGATCGACCGGCTGTCCTCGACGCCGCTCGATGCGGGCAACGCCGACTTCGAACCATCGAGCCTGCAGGTGACGGTCGTCACGGTGCCGAACACGGCGACCAACGTCATCCCGAACGAGGCGCGCGCGAAGTTCAACATCCGTTACAACAACCTGTGGACCCGGCCCAAGGCCGAGGCGTGGGTGCGCGAGCAGTGCGCCGCGGCAGCGGCCGAGGTTTCGGCGCGGTGGGAGGTCACCTTCTCCGGTACCGGTGACGTGTTCCTGACCAAGCCCGGGCCGCTCGTGAGAACGCTCGCGCAGGCGGTCGAGGAGGGCAGCGGGCGCACGCCGGCGCTGACCACCAACGGCGGTACCTCCGACGCGCGTTTCATCCAGGCCTATTGCCCGGTGGTCGAGTTCGGGCTCACCAATGCGTTGGCCCATCATGTCGACGAGCGGGTGGCGGTGGCCGATCTCCACAAGCTGACCGCGATTTATGAGCGGTTCATCGCGGCCTACTTCGCGACCTAGCGGCGCAGGGGCGGGATGGGCAGCTCTCGTGCCTAGATTTCGCCGCGTGAGCGGCGTTTCAATCGGCTGACAGCGGAGTGTCGCTTGTCTAAGCTGGCCGCATTCCATGCCCAGCGCAACGCGATGCCGATGGGCGAGTTTTAGCTGGCAGCATGAGCTGCGGCGGCGGAGAGGTGAATGGGTGACGCGCGCTTGAACGGATGGCTGAGCCGGGTTTGGGCGCTTGCAACCGCTGGCGTTCTGGCCGCGGGGCCTGCAGCGGGCGCGTCAGCGGACAGCGCCGTCGTCCTCAGCCCGCATCGTGCGGTCTACGACGTATCGCTGGTGCGGGCGCAGGGCGGATCGGGCATTTCCGACATGTCGGGGCGGCTGGTGTACGAGCTGACCGGCAATGCCTGCATCGGCTACACGCAGACGATGCGCTTCGTGACCCAGGTCCAGAACCAGGAAGGCGTAACCAGCGTTACGGACCTGCGGATGACGAGCTGGGAGGACGCCGCATCGCGCGCCTTCCGCTTCAATTCGAGCCAGCACAAGGATCGCAAGCTGACCG
>CAZKZT010000079.1:12398-12637 GCA_964557265.1 uncultured Hyphomicrobium sp. | reverse complement strand
ATGAAGATGGCGGGAGTCTAATCTCCGCGGACGCGTACGGCTTCGCCTACACGCGCCGCGGCCGCTGCCTCGCGGTCGAGGTCAATTGGCACGCTCTTCGAGCGCTATCGATGCATTCGGCCCGCGTCGGGTGGCGGCCGAAGGCCGCGCGGTGAGAATTGCGACCGGCGAGGCAGTGCCGCGGCGGCAGTAGCCGAAGGCGTTGCGGACCGCGGAGATTAGACTCCCGCCATCTTCAT
>CAZKZT010000079.1:997-12388 GCA_964557265.1 uncultured Hyphomicrobium sp. | reverse complement strand
TTGACGTTGCGGAAGGTGGTCTTGATGCGGCGCACGGTGCCGGTCGCGGAGCGCATGACGAGCGTGTCGGTCTCGGCGAAGTCGCCGCGGAAATGCACACCTTCGAGGATCGAGCCGCTGGTGACGCCGGTCGCGGAAAAGATCACGTCGCCCGACGCCATCTCCTGCATCGAGAACTTCCGGTTGATGTCCGGGATGCCCATCTTCGCCGCACGCTCGACCTCCTCGCGGTTCGACGGCTTGAGACGGCCTTGCATCTGTCCGCCGATGCAGCGCAGGGCGGCCGCCGCGAGCACGCCTTCCGGTGCGCCGCCGGAGCCGAGGTAGATGTCGATCCCGGTCTGGCCCGGATCGGTGCACCAGATCACGCCCGCGATGTCACCGTCCGGAATGAGCCGGATGCCCGCGCCGATCTTGCGCACCGCTTCGATGATCTCGGAATGGCGCGGGCGGTCGAGGATGCAGGCCGTCAGCTGGTCGACGGGCACACCCTTCGCCTTGGCCAGCTTCTCCATCTGCTCGCCGATCGGCGTGTCGAGGTCGATGATGCCCTCTGGATAGCCGGGGCCGATCGCGATCTTGTCCATGTACATGTCGGGAGCGTGGAGCAGCCCGCCGCGCTCGGCCACCGCGATCACCGCGAGCGAATTCGGCATGTCCTTGGCGCAGATCGTCGTGCCTTCGAGCGGATCGACGGCGATGTCGACTTCGGGACCGTCGCCGACGCCGACCTCCTCGCCGATGTAGAGCATCGGCGCCTCGTCCATCTCGCCTTCGCCGATCACCACCTTGCCGCGGATGTGGACCTTGCCGAGTTCCTTGCGCATGGCATCGACGGCCGCCTTGTCGGCGCCCTTGGCGTTGCCCATGCCGCGGAAGCGCGCGCAGGCGATAGCCGCCGCCTCGGTCACGCGCGCCACCTCAACGACCAGCACACGGTCCAGCCCGTTGCTCTTTGCCTTATCCTGGGCCTTGTCGTGCGCCATGTCCGTTGTCTCCGTCCACCCGTATTTATGCGGATCCGGCTCCGCCTCGGAGCCCGCTAGGATCGCAACAGCGGTCTATACGCCAGCGGCAGGAAACATTGAAGCGGCAACGGCGGCCATGTACGGCATTTGCAGCCGCGCGGCGGCCTCTACCGCACTGCACAATCGCGCCGCGGACGCCTTGTCCGTCGCAGCCCCGTGCATTGCTGCTGTCCGGACATGCTTGTGGCGCGCCGTCGGGGCGCGGTCTATCTTCCTGGAAACACACTAGATCGAGGATACGCTCCACCATGCGACAGATGGCGCTGATCGGTTTCCTGCAAGCTCAAAACTGCTCCAATTTCGCCGCCTCCTGGCGCCATCCCGAAAGCCGCACCGATTTCATGTCGCCGGACTTCTATCGGCACATCGGCAAGGTGCTGGAGGCAGGCAAGTTTCAGCTCGCGTTCTTCGACGACCGGCTCGGGATGCCAGAGTTCCATGGCGGCCGCTACACCGAGGCGGTCGAGAACGGCATCCGCTGCGTCAAGATGGACCCGGTCGCCTGCATGATGGCGATGGGCATGGCAACCGAGCGCCTCGGCCTCGGCGCGACCTACTCGACCACCTATTACGAGCCGTTCCACGTCGCGCGCATGTTCGCCACGCTCGACCTGATGACCAACGGCCGCGCCGGCTGGAACATCGTCACCTCGCTCAACGACATAGAAGCGCTCAACATGGGGCGGGATGGCTCGCTCGGTCACGATGAGCGCTACGACCGCGCTGACGAATTCCTGGAAGTGGTTCTCGGCCATTGGGACACCTGGGCTGACGACGCCCTGATCGTCGACAAGACGACGGGCCGCTTCGCTGACGCTTCGAAGGTCAACCGGCTCGACTACAAGGGCAAGAGCTTCAGTTCACGCGGGCCGTTCACGGTGCCACGCTCGGACCAGGGCCACCCGCTGCTGATTCAGGCCGGCCAGAGCGGTCGCGGCAAGCGCTTCGCCGCCGAATGGGGTGAGATGATCTTCACCTACACGCCGACGCTCGAAGTCGGAAAGCAGGAGTACGCCGATCTCAAGGCGCTGTGCGCCGCCACCGGCCGCGATCCGAACAGCATGTTGATCGGCGCGCTCGTGCATCCCGTCGTCGCCGAGACCAAGATGGAAGCCGAGGACAAGCGCGCCGCACTCGACAAGCTGCCGCTCGAAGTCGACAGCCTGATGCTGCTGTCGGAGGCGCTCAATTTCGACTTCGGCTCGAAGCCGCTCGACGAGCCGCTGACCGACGCCGACATCGCATCGATGACCGGCCTGCAGGCGATCCGCGACCGCGTGCTCAAGGCTGTCGGCAAGAACCCGACGATCCGCGATTTCATTCGCATTACAGGACGCGGACGGCTCAACAATCCCTGGGTCGGCGGCCCCAAGGAAGTGGCGGACATGTTCGAGGCCTATTTCACCGCGCCAGCGTGCGACGGCTTCGTGATCGGTGCGACGAGCGTGCCGGGCACCTACGAAGACTTCGTGCGGTTCATCGTACCGGAGCTGCAGCGGCGTGGGCTCTACCACAAGGACTATCGCGGCGCGACGTTGCGTGAAAACCTCGGCCTCGCGCGCCCCGAGGTCGGCGCGTGGCGCAACGTCAAGCGCGGGGCCGCATGACGATCACGCGGCAGGAACTGGTGCAAGCACTGGATCACGCCCTCGCGGGCGATTGGGAGGCCGCGCACAACATCGTCCAGCGCGACGAGAGCGATTCGACGTCGTGCTGGATCCATGCGGTGCTACACAAGATGGAGCCTGACGAAGGCAACAGCCGCTACTGGTATCGCCGCGCGGGCAAGGCCTATGAAGCCTACCCCGACGGCCGCCAGGAGCTGGCCGCGATCAAGGCCGCGCTGACGTACTGATCAAACGACAACGAACGGAGGAAACCACATGGCCGTCACGGTTTTCATGGTCCGGGCGACGATCACCGCCGAGCAGGAAGCCGCGTTCAACACGTGGTACAATGAAGAGCACGTACCGCAGGTGCTGCGCTACAACGGCGCCGTCAGCGGGCGGCGCTACAAGCGCATCGCGGGCGAAGACAAGTACGACTACATGGCGATCTACGAGTTCAAGGACGAGGCGACGTTCCGCGAATTCGAGAAGTCCGGTCATCTGCGCGAGCTGCGCGCGGACTACGACAAGCACTTCGGGACCACGTCCGAGCGCGCCGGCACCGGCTGGGTGCAGGTCTTTCCCTGAGCGTCACAGGATCGTTGGAAGTCATTCGGGCGCGGTCACACCGCGCCCTTCTGCTTTCAGAGGCCGCGCATGAGGCAGCCGAGCAGCAGGATCACATGCGCCAGCAGCAGGAACCAGAACTCGTTGCCCTGAATCATCGGGATCTGCGCGCCGAAGAATTTCACGGCCAACACGAGAACGGTCAGGACGATCGACAGGATGAAGGTAATGATGCCTGGAGATTTCAAGACCATGAGTATGTCCCCCTTCCGTCGAACACGCGCCACGCCGTGGCAATGGCTGCACCTTCAACACGATTCGGCCGCGCGTGTGACCCCCTGCAGTCGAGTTTTGCCCGTCCGTGTGGCGCCCGGAATACGTGAATCGCGCCATGGGCTTAGGCGTTGCAGCACAGAGCGGCGCTGAAACCGGGCGATCCCAGGCTCGCTCATTGGCGCTGAGCAAACCGGAACCCCGTCCCCGTCGCGACCACCTCGACGGCGCCGTTGGTGATCACGGGATGGCTGAAACGCACCGCGAGCACGCCGTCGTAGCCCTGCTCGGTCGCCCGCTTGGCGAGGCTGTCGAGCGCGCGGTTGATCGTCTGGTCGAGCAGGTTCTCGTAGCGGGTCATGTGCCCGCCGATCGTGTTGACGATCGCCTCGCGCATATCGCGCACGATGTTGGCACCGCTGACGGCAACCGCGAACACGAGGTCGCCGGTGACGATCTCGGCATCGTCGATGGTGTCGGTCGTCACGAGGCGCATGGTGGCTCCATGGATCGTCGATTTCACGCGCGCGTGTCGCGCTCCGCGATGATGACGCGCGGGCGGCGGCGGAACAGCATCCGCCACAGGATCAGCAGCAGGATGAGGAACGTCCCCGAAAAAACGCTGATTGCGATCGGATAGCGCGCCCACAGCAGCAGCGGACTGATGCGGCCGTCCTGTACGGCGCCGATGTCCTGGAAGAACAGCGGGAACTCGAAGATGCCGTCCGAGCGCGCGATCACCGCGACGGCCTCGGCCTGATCGCGGCTCGCGAGGATCGCGGACTGCACGCCCGGCGCCGAGAACAACGCCATCTTCGCGGGGGCGAGGCCGACCGCCGCCAGCAGACGCTGCGCCGCCGGCCGCTCGAGCACGCCGAGGTATTGCGACAGCGCCCTGAGATCGGCTTCCGACAGCGCGCGCGCAAGGCGGGTGAGATCATTCGTCTGCAATTCCAGAAGCGGCTCGCGTTCGGCGCGCTTGAGGGAGGCGAGACGGCTGACCGCGAGACGATCGTTGATCGCCAGCAGACGGTCGAGCGCCGCCTTGCTCATCTCCTCCGGCGGACCGTGCCGGTGCAGCTCATGTTCGACGACGCGCGGCAGATGCTGTTCGCCGGCCAGCGCCCACCACTTGAAGCCGGTCTCCAGCGAGCGGGTATCACGCGCGATCGCCAAGGCCTCCGGCGGCATGGTCTCGACCGCACGATGCAGCGAACCATCGTCGAGGCGCTTCCTGAGCGCGGGCTCGCCCTCGCCCGCGAGGATCAGCGCCACCGCCTCGTCGAGGCGCGGCAGCTTCGCCGGCGTCACCGTATCGAGGAAATTGCGAAACGCCTGGTCCTTCTCGGCAAGTTCCAGCACCTTCGCATGCGCGCGGCGGAACTCACGCCAGATGTCGGTGACGCGGTCGGCGGCCGCGCCCGAAATCTCGCGCACATGCTCGGAGATCTGGTCGCCAATGACTTTGCCGAGCTCTTCCTGGATCTTGTCGCGCGTGCCCGTGCTTTTCATCTCGTTCGAGATGATCGGCAGCACACCGTGGCGGAATTCCCAGATGTCCTTCGCGATGAGCGCGATACCGACGCCCCCCGCGATGACGCCGACAATACGGCTCAGGATCGCGCCGACGACGCGCTGGCCGACGCCCATCGCCATGCGCGAGAGCTGGCGGCGCACGATCAGCAGCACCGTGCCGGTGAGGCCTTCGCTGCCCTGAACCAGCACCTGCCCCGGCGAGACGGTCGACGTCGCCTTGCTCGGATCGATGGTGAATTCGCGGCCCGTGTCGCGGCTGACCGAGCGCGCGACCATGCCGCCATAGCGCGGGCCCAGGAACGCCTGCATGCACTGCGCGACCGGCTCGGCGGCGTCCGCGAGACCGACTTCCATCCGCCGCCCCACCTCGTTGCCGACGCTACCTGCAACCGTGAGGATGCCCTTCTGCATGGCATCGGAGCGGAACACGCGCTCCGAGGTGGTGGTCGCGAGTTTCTGCGCCGTCTCCTGGAAGGCGATCGAACCGATCAGGTCGGTCCAGCTCGATTCCTCGCGCACCTCGCCGATCGCGAGATCGACCTGGCGTGAAAGGACATCATCGATGTTCCCGCGCCGCCAGGCGTCGCGCACGATCGGGCCATAGTCGATACCGGAAAGGCTTTGGCGCAGCGCGGCCTCGGTGACGCGCGCGACGGCCGCACGGAACGACGCCTCGTCGCCCGCCTGACAGCGCTCGTATTCAGCGCGCGACATCGTCACCGGCGCCGATGGCGCGGGAGAGAGCGGGGTTTGTGCCGTGTTCTGGCCCGGCTGCGCACGAAGCTGGGGCGACGGCAGCGAAGGCGCCAGCACCGCCGCGATCGCGACCGCCGCGCACATCCGATGCGCCAAACTGCGGCCCGGAAGCCCGCCATGCGCCGTGCCGCAGGGCGGCGAGGATCGTCGATTGCTCACGTTTCGTCGCCACCACTCGAGAACGAGACGCCGGCCCGCTCGAGCCGACGCTTGGTTAACTGCGGCGCAGTATAGCGGCAACACTGTGGGATAACAGTGGCGCGTGAGCGTTTTGCCATGATGCAACCCGTTGATCGTAGACCGACTTTCGCGGAATGACGATCAGTGTTTCGCCTTGCCGCCGCGCTTGGCGTCGAAGAACGCCTTGATCGCGGCCTGCGGCTCACCGGTCGTGTAGGCCTCGGAGATCGCGTCGATACCGGCATAGACCCCTTCGGCGACCGAGGTTTTCTCCCAGCGGTTCATCAGGGCTTTCTGGTTGCGTACGGCTTTCGGCGTCGCGCGGCCGATCAGGTCGAGCCAATGGTCGACGGCGGCATCCAACTCGGCCAGCGGCACCACTTTCTGCACGAAACCCATGGCGAGCGCAGGCTCGGCGCCGAATGTCTCGCCGGTAATCAGGATCTCACGCGTCTTGCCCCAGCCGATGAGCCCCGGCAGCAGCGCCGCCTCGATCACCGAAGGCAGGCCCATATGCACCTCGGGCATCCCGTAGATCGCATTGTCCGAGGAGACGCGCATGTCGCAGCTTGCCGCCACCTCGAGCCCCGCGCCGAGGCAGAAGCCGTTGACGCGGCCGATCACCGGCACCGGGCAGTTGCGGATCGCGAGGCACGCCTGATGCAGCCGCGTAATGAACAGCCGCACGCTGTCGGCGCACGCCGCACCCAGTTCGTTGAGGTCCGCGCCGCCGATGAAGGCCTTGTCGCCAGCACCTGTGAGAATAATCGCGCGTAAACCCTCGTCCTCGCCGAGCTTGGCGAATGTCTGCCCCAAGGCGACAATGGTCGGGCTGGCGAGGCAGTTGAGGCGGCGCTGATTATCGACCGTGACGGTCGCGATGCGGCCAAAGGCGCGCGCCTCGGTCTTCACATGGACGGCGGGTTCAGACATTGTAGGTTTCCTCCGTGACTGACGCCGCACATATGGCAGATGCCGTCATGCCACTCCAGAACCGCGTCACCCCTGAAGGCTCCATCGTCGCCCATCCGGCGCGCGGCACCGTCATGGGCAATCGCGGTGGGGCCCTCCATGGCCCCGACCGAACGCTCGGCGCACGCCGCTGGGCGAGCCGCCAGTGGATCTGCTGCCGCCTCGAATTCAACGGCCGCCATCGCGTCGTCATGCAGCCGAACCGCTACACCGAGCTTTTCTTCCTCGACGAGGCAACCGCGATGGCCGCGGGGCATCGGCCGTGTGGCGAATGCCGGCGCCAGGACTATCTGTGGTTCGCGGCGCTGTGGGGGCGCACGCGAGGCAGCGCCGTGCGTGGCAGAGCCAACGAGATGGACGCGGTCCTCCATGCCGAGCGCGTCGGCGACGGCGGCGCCCAACGGACGTATCACACCGCAATCGAGACCCTGCCCGGCGGCGCCTTCGTGCGCTGGCAGGGCGAACCTCACCTCGTCCTCGCCGGCTGGTTGCTGCCGTGGGATTTCGCAGGCTACGGCCGCCCCATCGAGCGCCCCGCCGCAGGGACAGTCGAGGTGCTGACACCGCCCTCGATCGTCGCCGTACTTTCGGCCGGTTTCTGCTCCTCACTCCACCCGACGGCGCACGCCGTCGATTGATCGGTCGCCGCGGGGGCGGCGACGTACGCGAGAGTTCGGGGGATTCAATGACACGCTCGTCGTTGAGGCGCACGCTTGGGCGTGCCTACTGCATTCTCGGGCTCGTGCTGCTGGTCTCGATCGCGGCCAAGCTCGCCGATCACATTCCGGGCATTGCTGGAACGCCTGCCGAGCGGCTGCTCAAGGACATCTACGATTACCTCAAGGACATGTCGCTGGTGCTGGTGACGGTGGTCGCGGCCTATCTCGCCAACGTCTTCCAGAAGCGGTCGCTGTTCCTCGGATCGCTGAAGGAAGAATGGCGCAACATCGTCAAGGCGAAATCGGCACTCTACACTTATACGCAACTCGAGACGCCCGATCAGGCGCAGTATCTCGCGGCCTTCTGCACGATCTCGGAATGCCTCGACAACATGCGCGCCGTCTATCGCAATGTCGGCGAGACCGACAAGCTGATCGGCCTCTACCCTTATGCGCCGCTTCATGACATGCGCCGCGCGCTGCAGACGCTGAAGCCCGTCAACGGCCGCCTCGCGACGGCCGAGGAGCGGGAGCTGGCCCGCGACGCGATCGTGCAGTCGTTCTACGCGCTGCGCGAGACGTTCCTCGAAGAGGTCGACCTCGAAGCGCCCGAGAACCCGCTGCTCATCTATAATGGCCGCCGGATGAAGAAGCCGGGCGCGCCCGGCTGGGCGCGGCGCAGCCAGGACCGTCAGCAGCGCCAGCAGACGCGGAAATCTCCGGGCGATGAACGGATCACGGCGTTCCTTACCGCGCTCTACGACAAGGAGCAGACGACGGCGAAGCCATGGCGCGAGATCGAGGCCCAACCAAGCCATGCCGCCGCCGCGCCAGAGAAGCCGGCGGCGCCGCCGGAACCGTCCCCCTCCGCCTCGAGTTGATCTTCCCGGCTATCGCGCTGGCGAGGAATAAACGACGGGTGCCAGACGCTGCACGTTGCTCTGGCGCTTCTCCTGATGCGAACCCTCGAGCGCGGAGAACGCGGCGTTGATGCGCCGGGACATGTCCTCGAGATAGCGGCGCACCTCGTCCGGCAGTTCGGCATTCGAGTAGCGGTCGGGATGATACACCTTGGCCTTGGCCAGATACGCCGCGCGCACGTCCTCGAACGGCGCACCGAGCGGCAGGCCAAGGATCTGGTGCGGCTCGAAGCCGTCCGCGTCGCGCATCCTGGGCAACGTCTGCCCGCGCGGCGGATTGAGCAACCGGATCGAGGCAATGGCGTGCTTGCCGATGTAGGAGCGCGCGCCGGCAAACTCTTCGAACTCAATGAACAGCTGCGTGCCGTTGAGGGCATCGACCAGCGTGCGGCCCGGGGGCACCGCGATGCGACCCTTGAGCTCGCTACCATCGGTCAGCGTCAGAACCGCCGACGAACCCGACCCTTCCGGGGTGTCTGTTTTGCGATCGAACATATCACTTCCGAAGAATGCTGTTTCATTTCAAGGCGCCGTTCGCGGCTGCATCCTTCCATCAGCAAGAAATATGCAAACGGCCGCGCCACTGAAATCCAGGCGCTGCACACGCCGCACACCAAATGGGAGAATATCGCACTGCCCGCAATCAGCGCTTGCAAACGAAATTAACAGTTGCCGCAGCACTCGGTGCAAAACGATACGCGCGCGTTGGACAAACTGAGGATAGCCAGTGGGGAAAAGTCACGCCCGAAAGTGTGGCTCAGCATGTTGGCGACGTGGCCTCAAACACACACCGCTTTGGCTTCAGTCCGTAAGGGGGCTGAATCAATTAACAAATGCTTACGAATCGCCTACCGCTCAAGGTTGAGAGGAGTTTGCTGTTGTTGTTGCGTTGCTTGTCGGCTGGTCCTTAGGACTGTGCAAAACCCTACCGTCTAGCGGCGATGGAGGGTGTGCATAAGTCAAACCGGCCGCACCCGTTCAGATCGAATGCTTGTGCTGCTGCGCATCCGGCCGGACCCGGCCTCAACGGTTCCGGAGCTCACCGATACGCACGCGACCAGAGGCCAATTGTGCAACGGCGCTCCTGGGTAGCATTGAACGGTCCGGTATCGACCTCTCGGTGTGCAACGTCGCTCGGCCGCCACTCCGTTACCGCGTAGGCTGGCCCCAAACGATTGGGGGCAATTGACACGATGAGACACGCTCTAGGGATCCTAGGCGTATTGGCAGCAGGGGTTCTGCTTGCCGTTTCCGCCGCAATGAACTGGCGGTTCGGATACAGTCTGGGAACGACTGAATTCGACGGCCTGATCTACGGAGCGGCTAGCGCCGCTGCCGACTGCATGAAGGCACTCGTACCGTTCTTCCTATTTGCAGCTATCCGAAACCGGATGTGGTCGCAGGCAATCGCCGCGGCTCTCGTCGGTGTGGTCGTCACAGCCTACTCGCTGACGTCCGCTCTCGGGCACGCTGCCCTGAACCGGCTCGACACTGCAGGCCAGCGCGCCCAGCAGACGGCCGTCTATCAGGACATGCGCTCGGACATCAAACGGATGGAAGAGCAGGTGAGCTGGATTCCCCAGCATCGCCCTGCTGCGACCGTCGCCAGTGAGATGGACGGCATGAAGAACCAGCTGTACTGGGGCCGCACCAAAGAGTGCACCGCGGTCAATGGTAAGTTCAACCGTGACTTCTGCCAGAAGTACCATGCGCTCTCCGCCGAATACGCCAATGGCGTCCAGGCGGCTGAGCTCAGCAAGAAGATCACCACCGTGAAGTCCGAGCTGGCTAAGGCCGGTCAGGACAAGACGGCGCTGACCGAGGCCGATCCGCAGGCTGCGATGCTTGCCAAGATCGCCAACCTCGTCTTCGCCGGCGTGAAGGTCGACGACGTCCAGATGGGCCTCACGATCTTCATCGCGCTGCTGCTCGAAGTCGGTTCGAGCTTCGGCATGTACATTGCGTTCAGCCAGTGGCGGCTCCACGACGCCATGGCCCTCCCCGCCCAGCCTCGCGCTGCCGCGGTCGGCCATGCCGCCGTCCCCGCCCCGGTTGCCGTACCCGTCGTCGCTGCCAACGCCGAGCCGGCCCCGGTATCTTTGCCGATGCCGCAACCGCTCGTCGCAGAGGTCGAAGCGGACATCCCCGAGGTCATTCCCTCCGAGGTGCCCGCCGCTGCTCCGGTCCAGGCCATCGCGGCCGCACCGCCAGCACCGGCCATGATCGCAGCGCCCGTTACGACGGCCAACGACAACACCGACAAGGTGCTTCCCGTCCAGCGGATGGTGGCACCGGAGAGTGACGTTGAACGCTTTCACAAGGAAAAGGTTGAAGCCGAAGATGGAGCCACGATCACTGCGACTGAGCTTTACGACAACTACTGCCAGTGGTGCGAAGAGAAGGACAAGGAGCCGCTCGCACTTCCCACGTTCAGCCGTGAATTCGGTGAACTGAAAGGCATCAAGAAAGCCAAGATCGCAGGACGTGTTCGTTATCTCGGAATTGCCGTACAAGGGACTACAGCCGCGACGGAGGATAAGAAGCCGACCGTCCCGGTGGTCCGCGCTGCATAGGGCAGCCACTTGAAAGAAAAAGGGTCGCTTCGGCGGCCCTTTTTTTGTTTCCGCGGGCGCCAACGCCTGCGGCTACTGGCGCCGCGGCTGCCACATAACCCGGCTGGAGCTTTCACCGCACGGCCTTCGGCCGCTACACTATGAGAAGACACAAACTGAAAAGGGCCGCGAAAGCGACCCTTATGCATTCGGTGGCGGCCGAAGGCCGCGCGGTGAGAGCGCCAACAGGCGAGGCAGTGGCGCGGCCGCAGTAGCCGAAGGCGTTGCGGACCGCGCAAAGCAAAGCAAAAGCTAAATCACTTCATCCGTCTTATCGTCCG
>CAZKZT010000079.1:0-987 GCA_964557265.1 uncultured Hyphomicrobium sp. | reverse complement strand
GAAAAGAAAGGGCCGCGAAAGCGGCCCTTATGCATTCGGTGGCGCTCGAAGAGCGCGAGGTGAGAACGCCAACCGGCGAGGCGGCCCCGCGGCGCGTGTAGGCGAAGCCGTACGCGTCCGCGGAAAGCAAAAGCTAAATCACCTCATCCGTCTTATCGTCCGTCTCGCCGAAGCGACGGAGAGTGGCGGGCTTGGTGCCGCGGTAGAGCTTCTCCAGACCCGGCGCGATCTTCGCGTTCTCGCGCTCGAACAGCGAATTGCCCTTGAGATCGCTCTCGACCAGGAACGGCCCGAAGCGCTCGACATCCAGCACCCAGATCGCCTGCGCGAGACCCAGTTCCTCGAGCCAGTGCGCGTCGACGACCTTCTTGATGCCACGCCCGAGCAGCGCGCCGGTGCCGTAACCGACCGTCGTGAGGTAGATCGCCTTGTGCGGCACGAAGCTCTGCTTGTAGATCTCGCTCGACATGCCGCCCTTGCCGATGATGACATTGCATCCCGACATGGAAAGCCAGCCGTCGATCCACTTGGCGAAGCGGAACGACGCCGTCGCCGTCACCGCGCCGACCGTCAACTCGCGATTGGGCCCGACGCTGGCAGCCGGCGAGCAATGGAAGCTCGCCGTGCCGATCCCCGAAGGGACGTTGCTGCGCTCCTCGACGGCGCGCTTGTAGACGCCCTCGCGCGCAGTATGCACGCGCCCGTTGATGTAGACGATGTTGCCGATCTCGAGCTTCGCCAGTTCCTCGGTGGAGGCCGGCAACGTCAGCTCTACGGTCTTCAGTTTTGCCATTGCGACGTACTCAGTTGAACTCGATGACACCGCGGGCGACTTGCCCTTTGGCCATGAGCTGGAAACCCTCGTTGATCTCGTCAAACTTGTAGGTGCGGCTGATCAGGCCGTCGAGGTCGAGTTTCCCTTCCAGCGACAGGTCGGCGAGGATGCCGAAGTCGACCGTCGGCCGGATCGAACCGTAGTACGTCCCC
>CAZKZT010000078.1:0-12685 GCA_964557265.1 uncultured Hyphomicrobium sp. | reverse complement strand
GTCGGCCTCGCTGCCGGCCGCACGGAAGGCGCACCTCTGCAATTCGCCGCCGAGCTCGCGCGCGTCGTCGACGATGGCGACAACATGCGCGTCCTCCCGATCGTGACGCGCGGCCCCTTCGATAACGTCTTCGACCTGCTCTATCTCCGCGGCGTCGACGCGGCGATCGTGTACGGAGACGTGCTCGAGCACTTCAAGAACAATCCGGAAATTGCCGGCATCTCGAAGCGCATCCACTACCTCATGAACCTGTTCCCGTCCGAGCTGCACATTTTCGCGGGGCCGGGCATCAACTCGCTGAAGGACCTCGAAGGCAAGGCGGTCAATTTCAACACCGTCGGCACCGCTGCTGCCTACAGCGGCCCAATCATTTTCAAGCAGCTCGGCATCAACGTCGACGCGCAGTTCATTCCGCACAACGTCGCCATGGAAGCGATGCGCAAGGGCGAGAAGTTCGCGGCGACGGTGTGGATCTCCTCGAAACCGCTGCCGCCGTTCCTCAAGGGCAAGTGGCCCGAAGGTTTCAAGTTCCTGCCGGTCGAATACACCGACAAGCTCGAGTACTATTTCCCGGCCTATCTCGAGTCCAAGGACTATCCGGCGCTGATCCCGGAAGGCCAACGCATCGAGACGATTGCCGTGCCGGCGGTGCTCGCCGTATACGACTGGCCAAGCGACACCGATCGCTATCAGCGCGTCTCGCGTCTCGTGGATTACATCATCGACCGCTTCCCGCGGCTCCAGACCGAGCCCGGCTATCATCCGAAGTGGAAGGACGTGAATCTCGCCGGCACGGTTCCGGGATGGCAGCGCTTCCGTCCGATGGAAGCGAAGCTCAAGCAGATCACCAGCGCCACCCCTGCACAGGCACCACCCGCGAAGCAGAAAATCGACCATGCGCTGGCGCGCGCTCAGGCCGCTCGCGCCGCGCCGAATGATCCGCAGCAGCAGGAGCGCCTGTTCCAGCAGTTTCTCGAGTGGACGAAGCAGCAGCAGAACTGAGATCGCCGCAAAGGGGCACTTATGATGACCAGCCGAACGCCTCCACCGGGGGAATGCGTTCAGCCTGAGATGGTATCGGCCATCAGACCGCTTGGCGCACTCGCCGGCCTGCTTGGCGTGTGCGCCATCGCCATGGCGATTCCGACACCGGTGGCGGCGGCGTCCGTCACAGGCGCGGCGAAACTGCTCATCGCTGAGGAGTTCGCCGACGACATGTTCTTGTCTGTCCAGGCTCCAGCAGACCAGAAACCGCACATCAACATCGGCAAAGTGATCCTCGTCGAGCCTGCGGCCGAAACGCCGATGCCGATCCAGGTTGGCCCCATCGATGCGATCCCGCGCAACAGCTTCGTGCGGCTGCGCGGCCTGCCTTCCGCCGCTGTGCTCTCGGAGGGGCACTCGATTGCGCCGGGCGCGTGGGCCATCCCGCTCGCGGTGCTGCCGAACCTGCGCGTCTCTCTGCCCGTCGGCCTTGCCGGCAAGGCCGACGTCACCATCGCACTCGTACAGATCGACGGCACCGTGCTTGCGGAAGCGCACGCCGCGCTCGTCATTGCAGCCGCCTCGATGATCGCGCCCGAGCCGACTGCCGCGCCGCGCGAACGCAGCGTCGCCTCGGTCGGCACGCAACCCTCGCCGATCGATGCCACACCGCCGCCAGCCGCACGCCCCCCCGTACCGCTCGCCAATCCACCGGCGAGCGCACCGCCGATCGCTACCGAAGATCAAAAGCGCGCCACCGCTTTCATTGCGCGCGGCCGCGTACAAGCCGAAAGCGGCAACATCGCCGCCGCCCGCCTCTTCTACAGGCGGGCCGCCGACGCCGGACTTGCTGAAGGCGCGCTGGCGCTGGCGGCCACTTACGATCCGGTGGAGTTGGCACGCATGCGGGTCGCGGGGGTGCAACCCGACATCGCGCTCGCACGCGAATGGTACGAGAAGGCCCGCGCCCTTGGTGCACGCGAGGCTGATGAAAGATTGCAACGGCTGGGAAGCAGGTAGCCGAAGGCGTTGCCGAGCGCGGAAAAACTACAAATCCCGCTGTCTCCAGCGGCCGTAGCGCCAGGGCGCCAGCGGATGCCATTCATCGCGGATGTCGGGCGCCGGATCGTAGCCGGATGTGCCCCAGGGATGGCAGCGGCATACGCGCGATCCAGCGAGCCACCATCCGCGCCACGCGCCGTTGCGCTCGATCGCGTCGAGCGCATACTCCGAGCATGTCGGGAGATGCCGGCACTCGTGGCCGAGCAGCGGCTTCAGCGTGACGCGGTAGAGCACGACCGGTGCCTTGGCGGCACTTTTGGTGAGGCGATCGACCGGGCTCGTCATTGCTGTCAGGCTCAATCGCCGGCCACAGCCGCAGCCGTCGCGCCGCGCGCTTCCGCGACCTTGTCGAGCGCCCGCACCACCGCCTCGAAGGCGAGCAGCGTCGAGGTATGGCGTGCCTTGACCTCGCGCACCGGCTCCAACGCGGCCAGATCCGACCAGCGGCCCGTCGGCGGCGGGCCGCCCTCCTTCAGCATCCGGCGCATGGTCTCGGCGACGGCACGTAACTCGGTATCTGTCGCGCCGACGATATTGTGGGCCATGACCGACGCCGAGGACTGTCCGAGCAGGCACGCCCGCACGGTCTGCGCATAGTCGGTGACCCGGTCACCCGCCATCGCCAGCTCGACCGTGATCGTCGATCCGCACAACTTGGAGTGGGCGGACGCCGTCGCGTCCGGCGCCGTCAGATGTCCGGCCGGTGGGATCGACGCCGCCAGCGCGATGATGCGCTCGCTATAGAGATCACTGAGTTCGGTCATGGCGCCCTGAAACGCTCGAGTGTGCCGCTTCCGGATTGCCACCCGGAGTTGACCCTGGCGCTCGTCAAACAGTACGCTGTCGGACGGCTTGTCGCCGAGGCTCCGCCATCTCACATAGTAAAGGCCGATGACGCCCCGGGGCCGGCAGGTCGAAGCGGCATCAACCGCCTTCACTTTATATCGCCTGTAGCTCGGGCGAATTCAAGCTCGGCAGGTGCTCGGGGGCAGGCCGCTCGAAGCGATACAAGCGCGCCCAAACATGATAAGCGCACATCACCAGTTGCGCCCGGAAGGTCGATGTTCATGGAGCCGATGATCAAGAAGAATGGCGCCGCCCGCCTCAAGCTGACGGGTGAGACGCCGCAACGGGCGCGCCCGACACGCGCCGAGGCCGAGGAAGCGGTGCGGACGCTGCTCGCCTGGACCGGCGATGACCCCGACCGCGAAGGATTGCTCGATACCCCGAAGCGGGTTGCAGCCGCGTTCGAGGAATACTTTTCCGGCTATGGCGCGGATCCGGTCGAGGCCCTGTCGCGAACTTTCGACGACGTCGGCGGCTACGACGACATGGTGATGCTGCGCGACATCCGCGTGCAGAGCCACTGCGAGCATCACATCGCGCCGTTCGTCGGCGTCGCGCACATCGCCTACCTGCCGCGCGACCGCGTCGTCGGCCTCTCCAAGCTCGCGCGCGTCGTCGAGATCTTCGCGAGCCGCCTGCAGACCCAGGAAAAGCTCACCGCCCAGATTGCCGGCGCAATCGAGACCGTGCTGGCGCCGCGCGGCGTCGCGATCCTGATCGAGGCCGAACACCAATGCATGTCGATGCGCGGTGTCCGCCAGCACGGCGTATCGACCGTGACAACGCGGTTCAGCGGCGTATTCGAGACCGACGCGAGCTATCGCGACCGCTTCCTGCAGTTGGTGCATGCTGTCCAGCGGGTCTAGCGCGGAATCGCGTGCCGCCGAGGCTCCGTCGCCTGCAATGAGAGTGCCGAGAGTGCCATGACAAGCGCTGCCCCCAGTGCCGTTTCCGCATCATTCGCCGGCCGCGGCTCGACCCATGAAGTCGAGGAAGGGCTGGCGTTCGCGCCAAAGCTCGACGACGGCGGCGTGATTGCGGCGGTCGCAACCGATGCCGACACCGGCGACGTGCTGATGCTCGCCTGGATGGATGCCCAGGCGCTCGCGCTGACGATCGAGACCGGCGAAGCGCACTTCTACAGCCGTTCGCGCAAGCGCCTCTGGAAGAAGGGCGAGGAAAGCGGCAACATCCTCGAAGTGATCGAGATGCGCACCGACTGCGACCAGGATGCAGTCTGGCTCAAGGTCCGTATCGCCGGCGCGGGAGCCGCCTGTCACACGGGCCGCAAGAGTTGCTTCTACCGCCAGATCCCCTTGCGGACCGGCACTGTCGCGGGCCTGCAGATGCAGCCGGCCGGCGGCGCCCCGGTGTTCGATCCGGCATCGGTTTACCAGGGGACGAAGGGCGAATAGAGATCGTTACCCCGGTCCGTCAGGCTCCCGCCCGATGCCGCCGGTACGCTGCAACGTCTCGCGAACCATTTGATTTCGTGATTTGAAGCACGCGATACTCGATAAAACCCTCTCGCACGACGAGGACCATGACCAACCGCCCTGCATCACGCGTGTCGCGCCCGCGTTCGACCGCCGCGCGCGCCAGCGCCACCAGC
This sequence comes from uncultured Hyphomicrobium sp., assembly GCA_964557265.1. Classification (GTDB taxonomy): domain Bacteria; phylum Pseudomonadota; class Alphaproteobacteria; order Rhizobiales; family Hyphomicrobiaceae. The sequence goes on along the minus strand of CAZKZT010000078.1, from coordinate 8,181 downwards.
AAGACCTCGCCCCGCGCCCGCGTTGCCGATGATGCGCCGCTCGGTGCCAGCGGCAAGGCGCTGATGATTCTCGAACTGGTGTCAGCGGCGCGCGAACCGCTGGCGATGTCGGAACTCGTCCGCCGCTCGGGCCTCACCAAGCCGACCGCACACCGTATCACCGCCGCGCTCGCCGAGATGGGGCTGATCGAGCGCGATCACTGGAAGCGCGGCTACATCGAGGGACCGCGCCTGATCAAGCTCGCACTCGATACACTTTCGGCAGCGGCACCGCGGACGCTGCGCCACTCGATCCTGCGGGCGCTCTCGCAGGAGGTCGGCGAGACGTGCAACTTCGGCGTCCTGCAGGGTTCAGAGGTCGTCTATCTCGACCGCGTCGAGGCGAAATGGCCGCTCGGCCTGCGCTTCGACGCCGGCAGCCGCGTGCCGTCACACGCCTCCGCCATCGGCAAGCTGCTGCTCGCTTTGCAGGAACCGACACGGCGTGCGGAGTTGCTGGCGGCGCTGCCGCTCGTGCGCCACACGAGCCGCACGATCACCGATGCGCAGCGTCTCGTGCGCGCGCTCGACAAGATCCGCGATACCGGCATCGGCATCGACGAGCAGGAATTCATCGAGGGCGTCGTGTGCATTGCGATGCCGGTGCGATCCGACGACGACACGATCGTCGGCGCGATCGCCATCTCGGCGCCGCACGCGCGGCTGGACCTCGATCAACTGTTGAAGTTCGCACCGGCGTTGCGCGATGCCACCGTTCGCATGGCCGCGACATTCAGCACCGATGCGGCCGCGCATCACGCGAAGGCCTCCGGCAACGGCAAGCGTGCGCCCTCGTCGCGCCGCTCGGCCGGCCGCACGCAAGGTGCGCGAGCGCCGTAAGAGTAGAGAGTATCCCCTCTCCCCGCGTGCGGGGAGAAGGAGAAGAGAGGCTCGACAAGGAGCGCGATCCCATGACCGGCCCACGGCACAATCCCGACACCGCCGCCACCATTGACGTCCTCGGCGCCGCGCGCGACTGGCTCGCCCGCGACGGACGCGTCGCCATCGCGACGGTCATCGACACCTGGGGCTCGGCGCCCGTGCCGGTCGGCGGCCAGATGGCGATCTCGGCCGACGGCAATTTCCAGGGGTCGGTTTCCGGCGGTTGCATCGAAGGCGAAGTGATCGTCGAAGGCGGCGAAGCGATCGAGGATGGCAAGCCGCGCACGCTCTCGTTCGGCGTCGCCGACGAGACGGCATGGCGCGCGGGGCTGCCCTGCGGGGGCAAGGTGCGCGTACTGGTCGAGCGGCTGAGCAAGGAGGACGGCGGCACCGAACTGCTCGATCGCGCGGTGGCGGCACGCGACGACCGCCGCGGCCTCGTCATCAGGACCAACCTCGCCGATGCCTCGCGCACCGTCTACGAGCGCGGCGACGCGAACCTGCCCGAGGACATCGCCAACCGCTTCAAGACCGCCAAGAGCCAGCTCGTCGAAGGCCCAGATGGCGCCGTGTTCGTGCACGCGCTGGTGCCGCCCGCCCGCATCATCGCCATCGGCGCCACGCATATCTCCCAGGTGCTCGCGCAGATCGCGGCCCTGTCGGGCTACGAGGTCATTGTCATCGACCCGCGCACCGCGTTCGCCGATCCCGCCCGCTTCGGCGCGGAGAAAGCGAAGCTGATCGCCGAATGGCCGCAGGATGCGCTTCCGAAACTGAAGCTCGATCCCTACACCGCCGTCCTCACGCTTGCCCACGTCGAGCACATCGACGACGAGGCGTTGAAGATCGCCTTGCGTGCGGATTGCCTCTACGTGGCGTCTCTCGGATCGTCACGCAATCACGCGCGGCGCCGCGAACGTCTGCTCGCCGCAGGGCTCACCGAAGAAGAGCTGGCTCGCATCAAGGCACCGATCGGCCTCGACATCGGCGCCCAGACGCCGGCCGAGATCGCCGTCTCGATCATGGCGGAGGTCATCCTCGCGGTGCGCGGGACCAAGAAGGCCAAAACCTGACACCAAGCGCGCCGCGTGCGGCCGGATTTCTGAGCATGCCGCACCGATGAGAAGCCTCCTCGCGATCAAGCTCGACGCGCGCAAAGGTGCGATCATTGTCGCGCTGGCTCTCGCCGCGATCACCATCGCCCTGCAAACCCCGCCAGCAGGCGCTCCCAAGGCGATGCTGGGTTTCGCGATCGTCGCCTTCACGGTCGGCCTGTGGGCGACGGCGGCGCTGCCGGCGCTCCACGCCGGTGCGGTCTTCTTTGCGCTCGCGCTGGCCACGAGCGTCGCGCCGACACTCCCGCTCCTCTCGGGTTTCTGGTCTAACGCGGCGGCGCTGGTGCTGGGTGGTCTCATGATCGGCGGTGCGGCCGAGCGCACGGGGCTCGGGCGCTACGTCGCGCGGGCGCTGATGGGCGGCCTCTCCACCTATCCGCGTCTCATCTTCGGCATTCTGGCCGGCTCGGGTGCGCTCAGCTTCATGGTCCCGACCACCATGGGACGGCTGGCCATCACCATCCCGATCCTGATCGCGGCGGCGAAGGAGGCGGGCTACGCACCGGGATCGCGTGGCTACAACGGCATGATCCTGACCGCGGTCGCCGGAAACTACCTTACGAGCTATGCGATCCTCCCTTCCAATCTCACGAACGTCATCGCACTCGGCGCACTGGAAGGCATCGGAGGGCCATCTATCCAATACGGCCCTTACCTGCTGATGTGCCTGCCGACTCTCGGCATCATCAAAGGCATCATGTTCGTCGCGGCGGTCTGCCTGCTGTTCCGCGCGCCTGCGCCGCGGATGGCGATCCCCACCAACGGTCCCAACGTGCTCGGCCCCGACGCACGCCGCCTCGCCATCGTGCTGGCACTCACCGTGTTCGCGTGGATGACCGATTTCATCCATCACGTGAAGCCGGGTTGGGTCGCGTTCGCGGCCGGTGCGGTGTGTCTCCTGCCGCGCTTTGGTTTCCTCAAGATCCAGGAATCGCTCGACCGCAACACGTTCACGGCGATCTTCTCGCTCGCAGCCGTGCTCGGCGTCGCGACCGTGCTCACGCACTCCGGCGCCGGCGCGATGATTGCCTCGGGCCTCAAAGCATTCGTGCCATCGTCAGGTGCTTCGCCCGCCTCGGGCTTCATGCTGGTGGCGATCTCCTCCTCGCTCATTGCCATATGCGCAACCATTGTCGGCTCGATCGCCATCGTCACGCCGACGCTGCCGGCCATCGAAGCCGCGACTGGTCTGCCACAGACCGCTGGTCTGATCGCCCAGCTCACCGGCCTGCAATCCCTGTTCTTCGCATTCGAAGCGGTACCCGTGATGGTCGGCTTGATGATGGGCAAGGTCGCTGCATCTTCCGCGCTGCGTCTTCTCATCGTGCTCGCAATCACCGGGCTCATCGTCATTGCACCGCTACAGATCGCGTGGCTCAAGCTGCTCGGCGCGATGCCTTGAGGCGCGGTTGTGCGCCGCACGTTGCCGAGAGCACTCGCGCTGCGCATCACGTCGTGGCATGCTAAGGACGAAGAGGTGTCACGCGGCGCGCGCACAACGGCGCGACAGGGAAGGAAACGAACATGCTCGAAGCCTACATCTACGACGGCGCACGCACGCCATTCGGCCGCCACTCGGGCGCGCTGTCGAAAGTCAGACCAGACGACATGCTGGCCAGCGTCATCAAAGATGTTGTCGGCCGCTCGCCATTCGACGCCGGCTCGATCGATGATGTGAACGTCGGCTGCGCGAGCCAGGCCGGCGAAGACAGCCGCTGCGTCGCCCGCCATGCCATCCTCCTCGCCGGTCTGCCGATCGAAGTGCCGGGCGCCGTCTTTCAGCGCAACTGCGGCTCCGGGCTCAACGCCATCATCTCGTCGGCACATGCAATCACCTGCGGCGAAGCCGATGTCGTCGTCGCCGGCGGCGTCGAGAGCATGACGCGGGCGCCGTTCGTCGTCGGCAAGAGCGAGCAGGCGTTCGGCAAGGACTTCAAGGTGTTCGACAGCGCCATCGGCGCGCGCTTTCCCAATGCCCGGCTCGAGAAGGCCTTCGGCGCCGACACGATGCCCGAGACCGCCGACAACCTCGCCCGCGACTTCCAGATCGCCCGCGAAGACTGCGACGCCTACGCGATCAGGTCACAGCAGTCCTATGCGAAGGCGAAGGCCGACGGCTTCTTCGACGGCGAGATCAGCGCCGTCACCATCCCGGGCACGCGCGGCAAGCCGGATGTCGTCGTCTCCGTCGACGAGCACCCGCGCCCCGAGACGACACTCGAAGGTCTGCAGAAACTGCGGCCGCTGTATGAAGGCGGCGTCACCACAGCCGGTAATGCATCCGGCATCAACGACGGCGCCGTCGCGCTGATGCTCGCGAGCCGCGATGCGGGTGACAAGGCCGGCGCCAAGCCGATTGCCCGCATCATCTCGTCGGGCGTCGCGGGCGTGGCGCCGCGCACGATGGGCTTCGGCCCGGTGCCCGCCGCCAAGAAGGCGCTGGAGCGCGCCGGTCTTAGCATCAAGGACATCGACGTCATCGAGGTCAACGAGGCGTTCGCGGCGCAGGTGCTGGCGTGCCTCAAGGGTCTCGACGTCGACTTCAAGGACAGCCGCGTGAACCCGAACGGCGGCGCGATCGCACTCGGCCATCCGCTCGGCGCATCCGGCGGCCGCATCGCGCTCACCGCTGCGCGCCAGTTGCAGCGCACCGGCGGCAAATATGCGCTCGTCTCGATGTGCATCGGCGTCGGCCAGGGCATCGCAATGGTGATCGAGCGCGCGTAGAGCGCGTCAGCCACAGGTTCCTTGCCTCGCATGCGCGAGGTGAGGGTTAGGGCGAGGGGCGGCTTCAGGTGCCGAATTTGTCGCCGCCCCTCAGCCCGAGACTTACATGGCACCTCATTCAAGTGCTGCTTTGCGGGTGCCCTTGTCGCGTGGCAGGCCGCGCGAGTGGCCGTGCTCTGTCTTCTCCCAGCGGTGCGGATCAAGGAAGAGCTGGACGAGCGCGCGGTAGCTCGCGAACGAAATGAGCTGCCAGTAGAGCGGCATCGCCAGCACCTCGAACGACAGCCGCCGCCAGCCGCGCCGCCACGCCGCGATCGCGCCCGCCAGCATCGCGCTCGCATACCCGAGCCCGAGGTTGAGTATCGCGATCCACGACAGCACCGTCGCCGCCGTGCTGCTTCCGGGCGCGAGCAGACTGCCATTGGCCGCCTGATAGGCCACCCCGGCCAGACATATCGGATGGACGAGCGCCGACAGCAGCATCCCGCCGATCAGCACGTGCACACCGAACCTTTCCCGCCAGCCGATACGCCGCCGCGCACGCCCCCGCCAGCGCGTATGCACGAGATAGGTCTGCATCCAGCCCTTGAGCCAGCGGGTGCGCTGCTTGACCCAGCTCCTGAGGCTGATCGGCGCCTCTTCCCAGGTGGTCGACGCGATCGTGAGCGTGCGATAGCGGGCGCGGGCGAGGCGGAAGCCGAGATCGGCATCCTCGGTGACATTGTAAGGATCCCAGCCGCCGACTTCCTTCAGCCGATCGACGCGGAAATGGTTCGATGTGCCGCCGAGCGGGATCGGCAGGCCGAGACGTTCGAGCGCCGGGAGCTGCCCGTCGAACAGCGAAGCGTATTCCAGCGCGAACTGACGCGGCAGCCAGCCCTGGCGTGCGTTGTGGATCGCGAGCCGGGCCTGAACGCACGCCACGTCGCCACCGCCCGCCGCGAAAGCCGCCAACGCACGGCGGATCTGGTCGGGCTCCGGAATGTCCTCGGCATCGAACACGACGACAAACGGGCTCGTCACCAGTTCAAGCGCGTAATTGAGTGCCTTGGGCTTGGTCCGCGGCCCCTTCTCCGGCACCACGACCGGGCGAATATTGCCGGGCAGGTCGAGAGCCGCGACCGCCGCCAGCGTCTCGGTGTCGCTCGCTTCGAGCACCAGCAGCACGTCGAGCTTGGCCGAAGGATAGTCGAGCGCCGCCATGGCCTCGACGAGATCGGGCAGAATGCGCGCCTCGCGGTAGAGCGCGACCATGGCGCTGTAGCGCGGCAACTCGGCGTCGGGCATCGAAGGGGCGAAGCGCGCGGCGCGCGGCGATCGCATCAACTCGGCGGCCGCAGCCGAGCGCAGCAGCACCACGCAGAGAAACGGCAGCGTCAACAGCGCCATCACCAGCGGAACGATGACGTCCGGCGCCACTGCCGCGCCCCCGGCGGCCAGCCCGAAGATGCCGACCGCCACCAACACCTGCCACGTCTCCGCGCCCCAGCGGGCCGACGCCGACCGATCAGCGCGCCAGAGCCCTTCGATCGCATGATCGATCAATGCGGCCTGGGCGCCGGCCATATGAATGGCATCGACTTCGCGCCGCGTGGCGAGCACCGCGCGTTGCCCCCGCGGAAGAAGCGAAATCGCCGCGCGCAGCGAATCGGGACGCCGCCCGTAGACACCGATCACGGCCTCTCCGCGTCCGGCGACATAAGCGGGCGGCGCGACGTGTGTGCGGCCGCGCGGCGAACGTCGGCCGATCCAGTCGACGCCGAGCGACCGCGCCAGGGCGGCCACATAATCACGCTCGTCGAGCCAGCCGAGCGCAATCAGCACCTCATGCGGGGCAACCGCCCACTGATCCGCGATCCGTTCAGCAGCGCGCAGCGTTGCCGCATCGACCGCACGGCCAACGAGAAACCCGTATTCGCTGCCATCCACGGCTGCGGCAGCGCGCAGCGGACCGATCCGCTGTCTCACCGCCCTGAGGCGCGCTAGAATGCCGCCTGAACGCGGCGATTCTGCCGTGCCGGTTCGACGCCGGTCATGACGGAATCCTGCTTTGGGAGCCTCGTCCACGAAAAGAATCCGAAGGTGCTCAAATAGTGCCGCCGCCCCGCCTGGAATGCCGGAAAATATTGGTTCGGCGGGAAAGTCGGCGCCGAAGGCCCAGGAGAGAATGCGACCAAGAATGAAGGAACGAACTGTGCGCAAGTCTACCATAGGTGTCGTTCTGGCGAGCGCAATAATGAGCGTTGGATTGCTGGCGCTTCCGTCCAAGGCGCCGCTCGCGCAAACAGAGCCGGCCATCGCGCCGCCAGCCGCCGGGCCGTCGGCCGCCGGCCGCCGGTTCGTCATTCGCTTCCTCACCGATACGGAATTCCCGCCATTCCACTACTTCGACGAGGAAGGCGTATTGACCGGCTTCGACGTCGATCTGGCGCGCGCAATCTGCAACGAAGCCGGCGTCCAATGCGATATACGCACGCGCACGTGGGGTGAATTGTTGCCGGCCCTGCGCAATGGCGAGGCCGACGCCGTCATCGCGGCACAGCGCATCACCAGCACGCTGGTGCGCGACTTCGAGGTCACCGACAGCTATTTCCACACCACCGCATGGTTCGCCGGCCCACGCTCGGCCGCGCGCATTCCAACCACACCCGAGCGGCTTGAACGCCAGCGCATCGCCGTTGCCCGTGGCAGCCCCCACGAGGCCTACCTCCGGACATTCTTCCGCGAGAGCGTGATCGAGACGACCGACACCATCGAGCAGGCGCGCGACGCCGTCCGGCAGGGCCGCGCCGATCTCGTGTTCGACGATGGCGTCGGACTCGTGTTCTGGGTCAACGGATCGCTGTCGCAGGAATGCTGCGAGCTGAAGGGCGGGCCCTACTTCGAGCCGAAATTCTTCGGTGACGGCCTCGCCATCACGATCCCGCGCCAGGATGCCGAACTGAAGCGCCTGATCAACCGCACCCTCGACCGCCTGCGCCGCAACGGCCGCTACGAGGAGCTGATCCTGCGCTACTTCCCGAACAGGACTTTCTAGATCCCCTGCCCGTCCACTTCGCGGGCAAGCTCCTCGGCCATCTTGGCGGCGCCTTCCCAGTAGGGGTGCACCTCGAGGAGTTGCTTGGCGACGCTGAGAGCGCCCTTGGGATTGCCCATCTGCCGCCAGATCTGGGCGAGGCCGTCGAGCGCCTTGAAGTGGTTCGGCTCGAGCGCCAGCGTACGGCGCAGATCGCCGAGCGCCGACGACATGTCATTGCGCGAGAAATGGATGAAGGCGCGGCGGTTGAAGCCCTCGGCAAAATCGGGCGCGAGCTGCACCACGTAGTCCATGAAAAGGAGCGCCTGGTCGAACTCCTTGGCCGCCAGGGCCTTCGATGCCCGCTGCATCAGCAGGCTGACCGTATCGCTGCCCGAATGG
>CAZKZT010000077.1:4955-12796 GCA_964557265.1 uncultured Hyphomicrobium sp. | reverse complement strand
CGGCGACTCGCTCGACGTCCTCCTCGACGTGCTTCTTGCCGACGCGCATTTTTACCCCGCCCAAGCCTTGCGCGATGTAGCTTTTTGCCTCGACCATGAGTTCATCCGGCGTCGCGGACAGCCATAACCCTGCGCTTGTGTAGACGGGAATGCGGGTGTGCGCTGCGCCGAGCATATGCGCGACCGATTGGCCGAGCGCCTTGCCTTTGGCGTCCCACAGGGCCGTGTCGATCGCCGCGAGGCCGAACACGGTCACGCCCTTGTGGCCGAGGAAATAGAGCTCGCGAAACAACTTCTCATAGATGCGCTCGGCGTAGCGGATGTCCTCGCCGATGACGCCCGGCTTGAGGCTTTGGACCATCGCATCGAGCACTTCGATGCGACGCCCGCCGTTGGTGAAGAGGAAGCTCTCGCCGGTTACGCCGACGTCGGTGTCGATGTAAACCAGCACACAGCGGACGCGGTCGTTGCTGACGCCGCTGGAATTCAGCGTCGGCCGGTCGAGCGGCACCTCGATGATAACGGTTCTGAGATCCGTGACGCGCATGGGGTTTCCTCGACTATGCTTCTTTTGGACCGGATGGTGGGTGATGGGGAAGCCGTGCGTCAAGCCGATAGGCACGCGCGCAAACGAGAGCTGCGTCATCTGCCTATTGGCACGAGGCGGCGATCTGAGGCACGGTACGCCCACGATCAGAGGAGACGATCCGCATGAGCATCGCGCAGCATCCGCGTAATAGCACGCTTGAAGAAGCGCTGGCCGAGGCGCGCGAGCGCTACGTGACGGCGCGGCCCGAGAGTGCCGCGATCCACGCGCGCGCCCGCGAGGTTCTTCCCGGCGGAAACACGCGTTCGGTACTGTTCTACACGCCGTTCCCGACCGCGATGACGCGAGGTGAAAGCTGCTACGTCGAAGATGTCGATGGTCATCGCTACATCGACTTCTGCGGCGAGTACACGGCAGGTCTGTTCGGGCATTCCGAGCCGCGTATCCAGGCCGTGCTGCATCAAGCGATCGATCGCGGGCTCAATCTGGCGGCGGTCGGCGAGCGCGAAGGCCAGCTTGCGGCGCTGCTGTGCGCGCGCTTTCCCTCGTTCGAGCGCGTGCGCTTCACCAATAGCGGCACCGAGGCAAACATGATGGCACTCGGCGCCGCGCGGGCGTTCACGGGCCGCACGCGCATCCTGGCATTCAAGGGCGGATATCATGGTGGGTTGCTGACCTTCACGGGAGACAGCGTCAGCCCGACCAACGTGCCGCTTCCTGTCACGCTCGCCACCTACAACGACATTGAGGATACGCTGGCAGCGCTGAAGGCGGGTGGCGATGAGATCGGTGCCGTCATCGTCGAGCCGATGCTGGGCTCGGGGGGCTGCATCCCGGCAACGCGCGCTTTCCTGGCGGCGCTGCGTGACGCGACGCGCGAGGCTGGCATCCTGCTGGTCTTCGACGAGGTCATGACCAGCCGGCATTCAGCGGGCGGACTGCAGAAGGTCCACGGCATCACGCCGGATCTGACGACAGTCGGCAAGTACATCGCGGGCGGCATGAGCTTCGGCGCATTCGGCGGCCGCGCCGATGTGATGGACCTGTTCGACGGCCACAGGCCGGGCGCGCTTTTCCACGCCGGTACGTTCAACAACAATGTGCTGTCGATGGCGGGCGGTCTCGTCGCGATGGGTGAGATCTTCGACGCCGCCGCTGCTGACGCGCTGCACGCGCGCGGCGAAAAATTGCGCGAGCGTCTCAACGCCATCTGTGCGGCGCGTGGCGGCGCGATGCACTTCAGCGGCATCGGCAGCATGCTGCAGCCGCATTTCCGCAAGGGGCCGATCCTGCGGCCGTACCCGTCGACGCCGGCGGAGGATGCGCTGCGCGAGCTCTACTTCCTCGACCTGATGGCGGCGGGCATCTATATCGCGCGGCGCGGCATGATCGCGATGAGCCTGCCCGTCGGCGACATTGAATGCGACCGCCTCGCCGCAGCGGTCGACGAGTTCTGTGCGCTGCGCGGGCCGTTGATGGTGCGCGGAGGCTAGAGCCTGATCGGTCGAGATGGAACGCTCGCGCATGGCGCTGCGGTCGCATTCGGCGCTAAGGTCGAGCCTCAACAAAAATGAAGTTCGGAGGAGCACCCATGAAGGTCGAGAAACTCGAAACGCTGTCTTGCGATGCAGGCTGGCGCAACTATCACTTCGTCAAGATCACGACGGATACGGGCATCGTCGGCTGGAGCGAGTTTGACGAAGGTTTCGGTGCGCCAGGCCTCGGCGCCGCCATCCAGCGGCTTGCCGCGCGCGTGATCGGCCAGAATGCCAATGACCACGAGCGCATCTACCAGGAGCTGTACGCGATCACGCGGCCGGCGGCGGGCGGTGTTGTCGCGCTGGCATTGGGCGCGATCGAGAATGCACTCCTCGACGCCAAGGCGAAGGGGCTTGGCGTACCGTGCTATGAGCTGCTCGGTGGGAAGGTGCGCGATCGCATCCGTGTGTACTGGTCGCACTGCGCGACGTGGCGGATCAACCATCCGGCCTATTACAAGCCCGCGATCACCGATCTCGACGGCGTCAAGGGCATCGGTCGCGAGGTGCGCGAGCAGGGCTTCACTGCCTGCAAGACCAACATCTTTCTCTATGAAGGACAGAAAAATCCGAAGGGCTACCGGCCCGGCTTCGGTTCACCGAACCAACCGGCGCTGAATGTCGAGCGCGACGTGCTGCGCAATCTGCGCATGCATCTCGAAGCGTTGCGCGACGGCGTCGGACCGGATGTCGACATCCTGCTCGACCTCAACTTCAACGCCAAAACCGAAGGTTATCTCAAGATCCTGCGCGAGATCGCCGACCTCGACATGTTCTGGATCGAGATCGACAGCTACAGCCCCGAAGCGCTCGGTTACATCCGCCGCCACAGTCCGCATCCGATCTCGTCGTGTGAGACGCTGCTCGGCGTGCGCGAGTTCCTGCCGTATTTCCGCGAGCAGGCGATGGATGTGGCGATCATCGATACGCCGTGGAACGGTGTGTGGCAGTCGATGAAGATCGCGACACTCGCCGAAGCGCACGAGGTCAATGTCGCGCCGCATAATTTCTACGGCCACCTGTGCACGATGATGAATGCGCACTTCTCGGCGTGTGTGCCGAACCTGCGCATCATGGAGACCGATATCGACCGGCTCGCATGGGATCACGAGCTGTTCACGCACCTGCCCGAGTTCAAGGATGGCCATCTGATCCTGCCGGATCGGCCGGGCTGGGGCACCGAGCCCAACGAGGAAGGTCTGAGGGCGCATCCGGCGAAGAACAACGCCGGTCTTCTGAACTACGGCGCGCGCAAGAGCTGAGCGGCGTGCGTCGTGATCAGATGAACGGACGGAGCGCGAGGTAAAGGCCGAGCACCAGCAGGCCGCCGAAGAAGCAGCGGCGAAAGACGGTGGCAGACAGGCTGAGGCGCACGATCTGTCCGACCCACATGCCGACGCATGCGAGCGCGAGAGCAAGCAGCGTCGGCCCTGCGACGGCCACATCGAGTGCGCCGGCCGCGGCCACATTGACGGTGAGCGCCAGCGTCGAGACGGTGAAGGACAGGCCAAGCGCCTGCACGAGGTCTTCCTTCTCCAGCCCTATCGCTTGCAGGTAGGGTACCGCCGGAATAACGAAGACGCCGGTCGCCGCCGTGATTGCGCCGGTGATCGCGCCGGTCAGCGGACCGAGCCATGGTTCGCGCGCCGACGCCACATGCAAGCGCAGCGCGGCGAGGCCGGTGATGGCGTAGGCGGCGAGCGCGATGCCGAGCAGTGCGGTGCCATAGCGCGCGCCTGTGCCCGTCATCAACCCGATCCCCGCCCAGGTGCCGACGCAGACGGCGATCATCATCGGCCATAGACGTCGGATGACTTTGCCGAGCGAGGGGCCTGCCAGCATCTGCCAGATGTTGGTCAGCGCCGACGGCAACAGCAGGATCGCGGCGGCTTCGACCGGTGCCATGACCAGCGCCAGAAGCCCCATCGAGATGGTCGGCAAGCCGAGGCCGATCACGCCTTTGATGAAGCCGGCGAGGGCGAATACAGCGGCGATGAAGATGAGGGTGAAGTCGATCATGGCACCAGCTACCGCGAACGCCTGGCCGCTCGCAATGCGGAGAATATGCAGGTAGGCTACGCGAAATGCGAAGGCAAGGATTGGCGCCATGCGTTTCGATATCGTCGATCTGCAGTTGTTCCTCCATGTGGCCGAGGCGCGGAGCATCACGCATGGCGCGGAGCGCGCCAACCTCGCGCTGGCATCGGCCAGTGCCCGCATCCGCGGTATGGAAGAGGCGCTCGGCGTGCCGCTGCTCGTGCGCAACCGCCGTGGTGTGGCGCTGTCGGCGGCAGGGGAATGTCTGCTGGAGCATGCGCGATTGATTGCTCAGCAGGTGGAGCGGATGCGCGGCGATCTCGGCTCGTTCGCGCGTGGTCTGTCGGGCACCGTGCGATTGCTGTCGAATACCTCGGCGATGAGCGAGCATCTGCCGCGCGTGCTCGCGTCATTTCTCGCAGCGCATCCGACGATCGGTCTCGAGCTCGAGGACCGAGAGAGCGCGGACATCGGCATGGCGGTTGCGGCAGGCAACGCCGATATCGGGATCGCGACGTCGGCGGCCGTACCGGAGAGCCTCGAGAGCTTTCCGTTTCGCGATGACCGGCTGGTGGTGGTTGTGCGCCGCGGGGATGGCTTGAGTGCGATGCGACACGTGCAACTCGCCGATGTCGTTGCGCGCGATTTTGTGGCCCTGCCGCGCGAGAGTGCGCTCCAACGTCATCTCGCGGGACATGCCGCGCGGCTCGGCAGCACGATGAAAGTGCGTGCGCGCGTGACGGGGTTCGATGCCGTCTGCCGGATGGTCGAGAGCGGTGCAGGTATCGCGGTTGTTCCTTATGCGGCTGCCCAGCGTCTGCGCCGCAGCATGAAAATCGACAGTGTCGGTCTGCGCGATCCGTGGGCGCGGCGAAAGCTCGTCATCTGCGTGCGGCGGCTTCAAGCCTTGCCAGCGGGGGCGCGGCAACTCGTCGAGCATTTGCGCAGCGCCGCACGCTGAGACGATCTCACCTCAGGTGGCGTCGTGGAAGATGATGCCGAGCGTGTGACGGCGGCCGCTCAGAATTTCGCTGACGCCGTGGCGCAGGTTGACGCGATAGGTGCCGCGTGTGCCACGGACCGGACGATGATGGACGGCGAATACGACGCCGTCGCCTTGCCGTATCGGCACCACCGACGCGCGCGATTGCATCCGCGGACGTTGCTCGGTGAGGACGAACTCGCCACCGGTGAAATCGCGGCCGGGCTCCGCAAGCAGGATCGCGACCTGCAGCGGAAAAACGTGCTCCCCGTAGAGATCCTGATGCAGGCAATTGTAGTCGCCGGCGACATACTGGAGCAGCAGTGGCGTTGGCCGCGTCTGGCCGGCAGCGTGACAACGATCGAGAAAGTCGGCGTGCGACGCTGGAAAGCGCACTTCGATGCCCATGGCCGCGTTCCAGCGATTGGCAACATCGGCGAGGTGCGGGTAGAGCGCGGTGCGCAACGCTGTCACCAGATCAGGCAGCGGATGCGCGAAGTATTTGTACTCGCCGCGTCCGAAGCCGTGCCGTGCCATGTGGATGTGGCTGCGAAAGCGCGCATCATCCGGATACATGGCGGCGACCGAGGCGCATTGGTCCGGTGACAGCAGTCTCGGCATGACCGCGAAGCCGCGGGCGTCGAGACTGTCGCCGATCGCGGCCCAGTCGGGGGGCGGACCGAGCTCGCTGTGCGATCGCTTCAGCGCGAGCGTCCGGTTCATGATTGTGCCTCGCGTTCGATCAGGCGGCGCTTGCGCTCGACGCCCCAGCGGTAACCGGAGAGCCCGCCATCGCTGCGCACAACGCGGTGGCAGGGAATGGCGATCGCGATCTTGTTTGCCGCACACGCCGCCGCAACGGCGCGGATGGCCTTCGGCAGTCCGATGCGATTGGCGATCTCGGCGTACGTCGCGGTGGTGCCCGCAGGGATCTCGCGCAATGCCTGCCAGACGCGATGCTGAAACGCGGTGCCGCGGACGTCGAGCGGCAGATCGAGGCCGGCTCTCGGCGCTTCGACGAGGCCGACCACGCGGGCGACGACCTGCTCGAAGGTGCGATCGCCGCCGATCAATTCAGCCTTCGGGAAGCGATCCTCGAGATCGCGCACCAGGGTCTGCGGATCGTCGCCGAGCAGGATGGCAGCGATCCCTTTGTCGGTCGCTGCGACGAGAATGGCGCCGAGGGAGCAGTCACCGACGGCGAACCGCATCGCGGCGTCCTTGCCGCCTTTGCGGAAGTCGGTCGGTGTCATGCCGAGCATCTCATCGGAATTGGCGTAGAAGCGGCCGCTGGAGTTGAAGCCGGCTTCGTGGATCGCTTCGGTCACGTTGGCACTCCTTGTCAGATGGTCACGCACGCGCCTCTGGCGGTGCGCGATGGCGTAGGCCTTCGGCGTCACGCCGGCGATGGACTTGAAGATGCGGTGGAAGTGATAGGGGCTGAGGCCGACGCGCGCCGCAAGGTCGTCGAGCTTCGGCGGTTCCTCGGCGGTTTCGATGAGGCGGCAGGCTTCGGCGATTCTGCGGGCGTGCTGCTCGTGCAGGGGCGGTGCGTTCGGTGCGCAGCGCTTGCACGGGCGGAAGCCTGCGGCTTCGGCATCTGCGCACGTTGCGTGGAATTGCATGTTCTCGCGGCGTGCGAGGCGTGAGGCGCACGAAGGCCGGCAGTAGACGCCGGTCGTTGCGACCGCGTAGACGAACGCGCCGTCGAAGGTCTTGTCGCGGGCGGCGACGGCGGCATAGCGGCGGTCGTCGTCGACGGCCTCCTGTTGGGGGCGCTTCGGTTTGTCCATCGTGCGCGCCATCGGCGTGATCCTCGTTCCGGGCATCGGTTGGTGAGCGTAAGATAGGAGGCCTGCAGGGACGCTGCACTCCGATCCTTGCTTTTGTATTCCGAACTGGCCGCGCTGGCGGGGGATGGTGCTTGCGCCGCGCGCTGGCGTCCGTATCATTTTGCGGCCTTCAGGTTTCCTACCCAGCCACTTCTTGTCGAGGACGCACGATGCCAGAAGCCACAATATCGCCGATGAACCTTCGCCGCGAGCTGGCTGCCGCCCTGCGTCTCGCCGAGAAGTTCGGCTACTCCGAGGGGATCTGCAATCACTTCTCGGTGGCCGTGCCGGGCACCGACGAACGCTACCTGATCAACCCGTACGGGGTGCATTGGTCGGAAATGCGGGCCGAGCATCTGCTGATGATCGATGGGAACGGCCAGGTCATCGAAGGGGAGGGCGAGGTGGAGGCGACGGCGCGCCACATTCACGTTCAGGGACACCGCGCCAACCCGCGTCACCAGTGCATCCTGCACGTCCACATGCCATGGGCCACGTCACTGACGATGGTGAAGGGCGGGCGGCTGGAGATGGCGCACCAGACGGCGGCGCGATACTATGGGCGCATCGCCTACCACTCGTTCGGTGGCATCGCGCTCGACGAGAGCGAAGGCAAGCGCATCGCGGAGGCGCAGAAGACCAATCCCCACGCCGACGTGTTTTTTCTTGCACATCATGGTGTGTCGATCGGGTCGCCGACAGTCGCGCTCGCGTTCGATGAGCTGTATTATCTCGAACGCGCCTGCAAGCAGCAGGTGCTCGCGATGTCCACAGGGCTGCCGTTGGAAATCATTCCCGAGCCGCAGCTCGCGGAGACGGCGCGCCAGTATATGCAGACCCTCGACGTCCAGGCCGAGAAGCATTTCTCGGCGCTGATGCGCATCAACGGGCTGTAGTCGCTCGAC
>CAZKZT010000077.1:0-4855 GCA_964557265.1 uncultured Hyphomicrobium sp. | reverse complement strand
GCGTGCGCCGCCCCCCGCGGAGCCGATGAGCGGAGTACAAAGAAAAAGCCCCGGCCGTGGCAGCCGGGGCTTTATGATCTCGCTGGCGCTCAGGGGGAGAGGGGGGATTTGCCGAACGAGATAATTAACAATTCCGTTTTACGGGTTATCCACTGCGTTCGTCCACAATGAGACTAAGGCAGGAATGGGGTTATCCACAGATACCCGATGCAGTTTGGTCAGATTGAGTTGCACGGCGCGCATCGTCCGCGTAGCGAGCGGCCCCGCCTTTTCGCACAATCTTCCTTGAAGTTCAGAATGTTCCGGTAAGCGGGCTTTGCAGCCCGCAGTGTGCTCACGATCAGCGAGGCAGGCCTGACGCGGCCGCCCGTGACGCAAGGCGGGCGCGAAGCGCATCCGGATCGGCGGCAAAATCCTCGGCAATCCATTCGGCTTCGAGATCGGCGAGAAGCGCACCGATTTGCGGACCCGGCGTCAGGCCGGCGGCGATCGCGTCACGCCCTGACAGGGGGAAGTGTGGTACCGCCCATCGATCCGGCAGCAGGGCGAGGGTGTCCCATGCCGCGCGGGCAGCTGCCGTATCCGCCGCCGCCGCGCCAACACGGCACAGGCGGCGCCATCGCGCGGCACCGATCGCGTAAAGTGCGCGGCGTTGTTCCCGAGCCGGCAGCGTGACCAGCGCCATCAGACGCGGATCGACGACGATCAGGTCCTCGCGCTCGGCGTTCGAGAGGCGCAGGCGCGTGGCAAGCGGGCCGATGTCCTCCTCGACAGCGATCGCTATCGCGGAGAGCCGCAGGATCGCATCCGCTGGCCGGTTCGCCTCGGCATCGTGCGCGACGATCTGCGCCAACAGCCCGATCCGCGGTGCGACCCGCAGGATCGGCACGACGAAGCCATGCGCGGCCATGCTGGCCATGACGGGGGCCGCGCCCGGGGCTTCGAGCAGCTTCAGAAATTCGGCGCGCACGCGTTCCGCCGAGAGGCCCGCGAGACGCGCGCGCTCGGCGATGCAGGCGGCGAGGCCATCGCGATCCGGCATGTCGCGGCCATAGCGGGCATTGAACCGAAAGAAGCGGAGGATGCGCAGCGCGTCCTCGCGGATGCGTTCGCGCGCGTCGCCGATGAAGCGGATGTGGCGGCGGGCGAGATCAGGAAGGCCGCCGAGCGGATCGGTGATGAGGCCGTCGGCGTCGCAATAGAGGGCATTGACCGTGAAGTCGCGGCGGCGCGCGTCCGCGGCCCAGTCCGCAGTAAACGCAACGCGGGCGCGGCGGCCGAAGGTTTCGACGTCCTCGCGCAGCGTCGTCACCTCGTAGGGGATGCGGTTGGCGACGATGGTGACCGTGCCGTGCGCGATGCCTGTCGGGATTGCGTCGAGCCCCGCAGTACGCGCGGCCGCGATCACCTCGTCCGGTGTCGCCGTGGTGGCGATATCGATGTCGCTGACCGGCTCGCCGATCAGCGCGTTACGCACTGCGCCGCCGACAATGCGTGCCTGATGGCCGGCGGCTGCAATGGCGGCCAGGACGCTGCGTGTTTCTGCGCGCGTCAGCCAATCGGCGCCGGCGAGCGAGGTCGGGAGTGGCGCTGCCGGATCGGATGACATCGAGCCTCTGTCCTACTTCACTTGAGCCCGCCGGGATCGACTGTGCCGTCCTTGGACAACGATGGCGGCGTGTAGGTCTGTCCCGGTTTGCCGCCCGATGTGGAGCCGAACGCAAGCAGCACGATGAAAACGAGCATGGTGCCCGCAAGCATGAGCCAGAGGAATGGCGCGTCGTCGAGCACGCCCTGCTTTGAATCGGAACTGCGCGTCAGCAGGACGTACGTGACGTAGATGGCCATTGGCAGGAAGAACAGGACGATGTTCTCGATGACGACGCGGATCATCGTGCGTACAGCCTTTCCTGGAGATTTTTCAGCATACCCGCGGTTGCGCCCCAGATGTAGCGATCGCCGAACGGCATGGCGTAGTAGTGGCGCTGGCGTCCGCGCCATTCGCGCGAATGGTGCTTGTGGTTCTCCGGATCCATCAAGAAGGCAAGCGGCACCTCGAACGCGGATGCGACCTCGCCAGGGTCGAGGTGCAGCGTGAAGTCGGGGCTGACGATCGCAACGACGGGCGTAACCAGGAAGCCGGTGCCGGTGCGGTAGCCGTCGAGGAAGCCGAGCGGCTCGACGAGCGTGCGAGAGAGCCCGATCTCCTCCTCGGCCTCGCGCAGCGCGGTGTGCACGGCATCGGGATCGTTCGGTTCGACCTTGCCGCCGGGAAATGCGATCTGGCCCGCATGGGTCGCAAGGTGCGCGGTGCGCTCGGTCAGCAGCACCGTGAGCTCGGGCCGCGCGACGATCGGCACGAGCACGGCGGCCGCGCGCGCCGGTTCCATGACTTCGAAGTCCGCGAGCATTTCGGGATTGAGATCCCAATCGCTGCGCGACCAGGCGCGTCCGGTGCGAGGATCGAAAATGCGATCGCTCGGCCCGTGGTGCAGGGCTGCGGCCCGGGTGCGAAACTCCGGTTCGGTGAATGGGGGCAACGGTACGGTCTGAGCAAGCGTCATGGCAAAGGAGATATGGCCTTTGCGGGCCTGCTTGGCAATCGGGCCGCCTGTGCTGCTATGTGCAACCCGGCATCGCGGTTGCGATGACCTTGCTCAAGCCACGGGGTTTTCAGGCGATGCTGCCGACGGATCGGCCAGTTCCGCGCCGGGGCGGAGAATGCGGACGCGCTTGACCCGCCGGGGATCGGCGTCGAGCACCTCGAATTCGATGCCGCTCTCGTGGCGTACGACCTCGCCGCGCGCCGGTACCCGGCCGACCAGGGTAAATACGAGGCCGCCGAGTGTTTCGACATCCTCTTCTTCGCCGCTCTTGAGGAGCTTGATGCCGAGCCGTTCCTCGAGTTCGTCGATCGGCGTGCGCGCCTGCGCGAGAAGGCCGAGCTTGGGATCGTCGACGATGTTGGCGGCCTCGTCGACGTCGTGCTCGTCCTCGATCTCGCCGACCACCTGCTCGACGAGATCTTCGATCGTCACGAGCCCGTCGGTGCCGCCGTACTCGTCCACCACCAGCGCCATGTGAATGTGGGTGGCCTGCATCCGCAGCATAAGATTGACTGCGGGCATCGAGGGCGGGACGTAGAGCACGCGACGGCGCAGGTCGAGCGACGAGATCGGGCGTGACAGGTCGATACGGGTGAAATTGATGAGCGGTCTTTCGGGCGGCGGTGCGTCTTCGCCCTCAGCCACGGCGGCAGGTGCCGGCGGTGCGGGCGTTGTGCCGCCGCGCGTCAGGTAGGCCATCACATCCTTGATGTGGACCATGCCGCGCGGGTCATCGAGCGTTTCGTGGAAAATCGGGATGCGCGAGACGCCGGACGTGTCGAACAGATGCAGCAGCTCGGACAGTGGCGCGCTTTCCTCGATCGCCGTGATGTCGGCACGCGGCACCATGACGTCGTCGACGCGCAAGGTGCCGAATTCCATGAGACGCAGCAGCATCTCGCGCTCGGCAGGCGAGAACGCGGTGCCGGTCTGGTCGTCACCCTTGAGCGCTTCCTCGAGTGTGTCGCGCAGTGTCGGCGCATTGCCGATGCCGAGGCGCGTGCGCAAACCGGCGAGCCAGCCCTCGCTTGCGCGAGGCGTCTCGACACCGTTCGCGGCGTCGGAGCGGGGGGCGGAGTCGTCGTTGAGTGTCATGGTCGGGGCAGCCTTGGCCGCGCGTGCGGCGATGATGATGGTTCGTCGTCGGCTGAGCCGGCGGCATAGGGATCGGCAATGCCGAGACGCGCCAGTAGCGTTGTCTCGAGCGCCTCCATGGCCTCGGCTTCGGCGTCCGTCTGGTGGTCGTAGCCGATCAGGTGCAGCACGCCGTGGATCAGCAGATGCTGGAAGTGATGGGCGGGGGGGATGCCGGCGGCAGCGGCTTCGGCATGGAGCGTTTCGACAGCGAGAATGATGTCGCCGAGTTCGCGCGGGAGGCCATCGCCCGCCAGGTCTTGTGGTGGCGCGGGCGCCGGGAAAGAGAGCACGTTGGTCGGTGCGTCTTTGCCGCGATAGGCAGCGTTGAGGCGGCGCACGGCCGCGTCGCTGCTCAAAGCGATGGCGGCGGAGGCGGGTTCGTCCGACTCAAGCTCTGGCGCATCGGCCAGCACACGGCAAACCGCCTCGACAAGCGCGTCCACCGCGCCGAAGGCCTGCCAATCGCCGTCGTCCTCTACGATGTCGAGTTCAAGCCGCCATCGCGGCGGAGGCTCGTCGTCGTTCGATCGCTCGCCGTCGTCAGTGACGTCGGCCGGCGGAGAGTCGGGTTGTCGTAAGGAAGGGTCCATCGTCTTTCTTATTTGTGCCTGGTGCCCGGGCCTTTCGGCTGCGGGACACCGTCATAGGCGGCGACGATACGCGCCACCAGCTCGCTGCGCACGACATCGGCGGAACTGAAATGCACCGCTTCGATGCCTTCGACCTTCTCGAGTAGCCGCACCGCTTCATCGAGACCTGATACCTGCCCCGGCGGCAGATCGATCTGGCTCGGATCACCGGTGACGACCATGCGCGACCCCTCGCCCAGACGGGTGAGGAACATTTTCATCTGCATGCTCGTGGTGTTCTGCGCCTCATCGAGAATGACGAACGAGTGGGCGAGCGTGCGGCCGCGCATGAAGGCCAGCGGCGCGATTTCGATCGCCCCGAGTTCGAGGTCACGCTCGACCTTTTCGGGCGGAAGAACGTCATAGAGGGCATCATAGAGGGGGCGGAGGTAGGGGTCCACCTTCTCGCGCATGTCGCCCGGGAGGAAGCCCAGCCGCTCGCCCGCCTCGACCGCCGGCCGCGACAGGACGATCCGTTCGACG